>JAESSM010000050.1 GCA_016764115.1 Bacteroidia bacterium
AAAAAGGTATTGCTTCTACCCTTGGCAACATTGGACTTGTCTATTGGAATCAAGGTGATTACCCCAAAGCATTGGAATACTATTTCAAGGTATTGAAGATGGGTGAAGAGTTGGGAGATAAGGGAGGAGTTACGATAAACCTTGGCAATATCGGAAATGTCTATAATTCACAAGGCGACTATCCTAAAGCATTGGAATACTATTTCAAGGCTTTGAAGATCAGAGAAGAATTAGGAGCAAAAAATCTGATCGCAATTACACTCGGCAACATCGGAATAGTCTATGATAATCAAGGAGACTATTCCAAAGCGTTGGAATTCTATTTCAAATCACTGAAAATAAAAGAAAAAGCTGGTAATAAAAAAGGCATTGCAGTTACCCTAGGGAACATCGGAATTGCCTATCGAAATCAAAGCGATTATCCCAAAGCATTAGAATACTATTTCAAGGCCTTGAAGATGAGAGAAGAATTAGGAGCAAAAAATATGATTGCAATTACGCTCGGTAATATCGGCTCCCTTTACACCCAAACCGGCCGTTTTGTAGAAGCCGAAGTGTATTTAGACAGCGCGCTGATTTTATGTGAAAGCGTAGGTGCATTGTATTCGACCATGCAGCTTGAACTATCTATGAGTGACCTTTACGACACTACCGCTCAACTTCTTATGCGAGGGAGAAACCCAAACCTGTCAGGGTTTAAAAACCTGACAGGTTTGTGGCGCAAGGCTTACGGACATTATAAAAAATACAGTACCGCCAAAGATTCCCTCTTCAACGAAGAAAAATCCAAAGATATAGGTCGCTTAGAGCAGAAGCATGAGTTTGAGATGGCTATACTCCTGGAGGAGCAAATTAAGAATGAAGAATTAAGAATTCAGAATGAAAAGATAGCAAGAAGGAATAAGTTGCAGTATTCGGGGATTGTGCTGGGGTTGGTGTTTTTGTTTATGGGTATCTTTATTGGGGCAAGGCGTTTTAGAAAAATAGAAGACCACAAAGCCTATCTGCAATACGTCAGGATGATGGAGGGGGCGCTGTTTATCTCGTTCCTGATATTCTTTGAGTTTATGCTGGTATTGTTAGACAACTATATAGAACAACTTACTGGAGGTGAACCGCTATACAAACTCCTGATCAACGTGCTGTTGGCCACAGCCATATTCCCCTTACATAGTTTTTTAGAAGTCAAGCTAAAGGACAGGGTAATCAGGACTGAAAGGGAGAACGTGGAAAGTGTTCAATAAGGATTTCTTAAAACAGCAATCAGGTAAATACCAGGGATATCATTACAGAACTTTTGTTGGTTCATCTTTTAAAGGTGGATACAGCGACCACTTTCCGGTTTATACTTTTTTGATTAAGGAGAAGAAGTAGAGGCTGTCTTAAAAATTAAATATGTGTGTCATTCTGAACGTAGTGAAGAATCTATTTTCTTGTTTATCAATATGTAACAAGATCTTTCACTGCGTTCAAGATGACATAAAACGGCTTTTAAGACAGCCTCTACTGGGTGGCTATTTCTTCAAATTTCAACTCTTTCTCATTCACAACCAATTCATAAACCGTTTCTCCATCACTTTTCTTTGTCTCAAATTTGACTTGGCGATTACCTACTGCTCCTGAAACGGATATTTTACCAAAATTTTGATCAATTATTAATGAATTGGCTATTCTGATGGCGTTATTAGGATGTTCGTCAAAATCAGTAAAGTTGTGAAATGGGGTAGCAGTTAAAGGTGATGAGGTATACTCATATAGATCATATATCTTATCATTTTCCACTTTTAATGCTTCCGAGAAGTGTCTGTCACCCGAAAGGAATAGTACACCTTCAATTCTACTGTCAATCAAAAAAGTAAACAGCTCATTAAATTCATATGAATAGTGACGGTATGATTCAAAAGTATCTGTAAATGGATTTAGAATTTGCCCTCCACAAACAATGAATTTAAAAGTCTTTTCTGAAGATAATAATCCATTCTTTAGCCATTCAAATTGTGATGTTCCCAGAAAATATTTTTCTGTATTAAAAAATCCCTCGGTCTTGTTTAACATATTATTACTTGACCGATGGTAGCGATTATCCAGTAAAAAGAATTCAACATCACTCCATTGGAATTTAGAATAAATTCCTGGGTTGTCATGCTCTCCATAAGTTTTATTCCCCCAATACTTCTTAAACCATTCCAATGCTTCATCCTTTAGTTCGAAGGAACCGTTAGAATCGTTTGGACCAAAGTCGTGATCATCCCAAATGGCATAGTTGGGTCTTGAGCATAATAGATTTTGCAAGGATTCATTACTTCTGTCCACGGAATTTCTATAACCTAAACCGAAATCAGAACTTAAGTCAGCATCTCGATAATAAATATTGTCTCCCAACCACAACATAAAATCTGTGGGAGTGTTAGCCATTGTATTAAATATTTCAGTGCTTTGCCCATAGGGCTTCCCTGGCCGATCATAATCACTATCATTGAGGTAATTACAGGAGCCAACAAGAAATGAAAAGTCAGGAGGTGGAGTTCTCCATTCCCAAAGTTGTTTTGTTTTAAATGTTAAGTCTTGCTCAAGGTTGGTCTTTTCTCCATTGATCAAAATTTCATAATGGTAATTAGTTCCCGGGGTAAGTTCATTTAAAGTAATTTTAATTGGGTTGAATCTATTGCCTAAATCACCATCATAAAGTGTTTTTTCCTGATTGCCACCATTTTCTTCCCAATGTTTAATACTCACATTATACACGGATTCATCCACCTCAAGCCAAATCAATGCACTTCTATGTTCTATATAACCAAGCATTGGCCCTGATACAATCAGGTTGCTTTTGTTATTAATCATGGTGCAAGAGCATATAAAAACCGCTATAGTAAGTAGTATTGGGTATCTATACATGGTATGTGAAGTTTTATTATTAAATGTGATTAATTAGTGGTAATTTTGCACCAGATTTAGGGCATATATAAAGATAATAAATGTCAACATCAAATATAGCTGTGGAAATTGATATAGAAATGCTTGCGAGCAAGGCATTGGAAGTAAGTACAAAGGCGTATGCACCTTACTCTAACTATAAAGTAGGAGCAGCAGTTTTAACTGAAAAGGGTAATATTTTTCTGGGATGTAACGTTGAGAATGCTTCTTATGGACTGACTATTTGTGCGGAAAGAAATGCTATTGGTGTAGCTGTTCAGGATGAGGGGTCGGATATGAAAATAAGAGCTATAGCAGTTCTTGTAAATTCTAAAACAAATGCTCCGTTATGTGGGGGATGTAGGCAGGTGATCTCAGAGTTTTCTATGGATAGTTCTACTGATGAAACAATCATAATATTTAAGGGTGAGGATGGTTTAGTTGTCAAAACGATTGATGAAATTTTACCATTTCGTTTCAAATTTTGATATAACAGATGAAAAAAGGCGAAGTAAAATTTAGAAATATCAATAATTCACAGTTTTTTCCTACACTGAAAAAACGTGTTGATACTTATTTTGAAGA
>JAESSM010000051.1 GCA_016764115.1 Bacteroidia bacterium
CTCTGCAATAGAACCCTATCAAGGGGCTGCCACAGGTGTTGGTGGAATCCACAGAGATATATTTACTATGGGAGCCCGTCCAATAGCTTCATTAAACTCATTAAGATTTGGGAATATTGATTCTGATAGAACGAAATGGCTGATAAAGGGTGTTGTAAAAGGGATTGGTGATTATGGCAACTCTTTCGGAATTCCAACAGTTGGTGGTGAAGTTTATTTTGATGACTGCTACAATGTTAATCCTCTGGTAAATGCAATGTCGGTTGGTATTGTCAAAAAGGAAAAAACTATTTCTGCAACTTCTTATGGAGAAGGTAATCCTGTTTATATAGTTGGAGCTGCCACAGGCAAAGATGGCATCCACGGTGCAACATTCGCTTCAGGCGATCTTACTGAGGATTCAGCAGATGATCTTCCGGCTGTACAGGTAGGAGACCCATTTCAAGAAAAATTACTCCTGGAAGCAACCCAAGAAGCTATGGATCTGGATTGTATGATAGGAATGCAGGACATGGGTGCTGCAGGAATTACATGTTCTACTGCAGAAATGTCTGCAAAAGGGGAGCATGGAATGATCATCCATTTGGATAAAGTTCCGACAAGACAAAAAAATATGGAACCTTATGAGATGCTGTTATCAGAGTCTCAAGAGAGAATGCTAATTGTGGTTAAGAAAGGCAAAGAACAAGAAATTGAATCCGTTTTTGAAAAGTGGGACATTCATTGTGCTATTATTGGTGAAGTAACTACAGAACAAAGTTTAAAATATTATATGCACGATGAATTAGTTGCCGATGTTTCGGCTGAGTCATTGGTTCTTGGAGGAGGAACTCCAGTTTACGATAGAGACTATATCCCTGCAAAATATCTTGAAAAAATAGATGATTTCGATCGTTCAAAAGTAGATATTCCCGAAAATTTAGCGGAAGTAGCGAAGAACCTAGCATCAAATCCAAATATTGCTTCAAAACATTGGGTTATAGAACAATACGATTCAATGGTTGGAACAAGGAATATGGTTACTAACAATCCATCGGATGCTGCGCTAGTGACAGTCAAAGGAACAAAGAAAGCAATCGCCATGACAACCGATTGCAACTCCAGATATGTTCATGCAGATCCAAAAAAAGGAACAATGATAGCTGTTGCAGAAGCTGCAAGGAATATTGTATGCTCAGGTGGAGAGCCAGCTGCTATTACCAATTGCTTGAATTTTGGCAACCCTTATAACCCGGAAGTTTATTGGCAATTTGTTGGTGCCATTCAAGGAATGAGTGAAGCGTGCCTAAAATTCAAAACCCCAGTTACAGGTGGCAATGTGAGCTTTTATAACCAATCTTCAGACGAAGGGCCGGTACATCCAACTCCAGTTATTGGAATGGTTGGAATTCTGGATGACTCATCTAAACATATGACATTACATTTCAAGAACGAAGGAGATTTAATATTTTTGATTGGAAAGCCTTCAAATGATATTGGATGCTCGGAATATTTATACAATTATCAGAACATAAAGCACTCCCCTGCTCCTGAATTTGATTTGGAAGAAGAATTTGCACTTCAAAATGCCATTAAAGATCTTATAGATCAATCGTTGATTAATTCTGCTCATGATATTTCTGAAGGAGGGTTGTTCATTACATTAATCGAATCAGCAATGGTAAATGCTTTTGGATTTGAAATAACCACGGATCAAAACTTCAGAAAAGACGCTTATCTTTTTGGCGAAGCTCAAAGCAGAGTTATTGTTTCTATTTCTCCTGAAAAGAAAAACCCTATTGTATCTTGCTTAGAATCAAATAGTTGTATCTTTTCTAAAATTGGAGCTGTTACAACCAATTCTATTTCTATTGATAATGAAGATTTTGGTTCGATTGATAAATACAAAGAATTATACAACACATCCTTAAAGAACTCAATAGAAAGCCAATCTAAGAAGAAGTAAAACTCAAGCTTCTTCAGTTAATTTTTCTCAAATAATTTTCTGAATTATGGAACTAAAAAGTGATCAATATTATATTGACAATCTTAATGTACTTGATTTATGCAATGAGTATCAAACTCCTTTGTATGTCTATGATAGCAGTAAAATAGTATCCCAATACAAAAAACTTACTACCGCCTTTTCTGATGTTGACTTAAAAATAAAGTATGCACTAAAAGCTAATTCCAATATCAATATCATTAAGCTATTAAAAGAACAAGGTGCTGGATTGGATGCAGTTTCCATTCAGGAAGTAAGATACGGACTCCAAATAGGTTTCAAACCTGATGATATCCTATTTACTCCAAACTCGGTTTCTTTTGAGGAAATAAAGGAAGCAGTTGAGCTGAATGTAAAGATCAACATTGACAATATCTCTGTACTCGAACAATTTGGTCATCTATATGAGAACAGCATTCCAGTTTGTGTTAGGATCAATCCCCACATCGTTGCCGGAGGGCATTCCCATATTCAAACAGGTCATATTGATTCCAAGTTTGGAATTTCCATCCATCAGCTAAGGCATATAATTAGAATTGTTAAAGCTAACAATATGTTGATCGAAGGACTCCACATGCATACAGGATCTGATATTTTAGACTCACAAGTATTCCTGAATGCAGCTGAAGTGCTATTCAATGCTGCATTGGAATTTAAAGATCTTCAATTTCTTGATTTTGGCTCAGGATTTAAAGTATCCTACAAAGAAGGAGATATTAGTACTGATGTTGAAGATCTAGGCAAAAAAGTGTCAAAAAGATTCAAAGAGTTTTGTGAAGAATATGGAAGAAATCTTGAATTGTGGTTTGAACCAGGTAAATTTTTAGTAAGCGAAAGTGGTTATTTATTAGTAAAAACGAATATTGTAAAGCAAACCGTTGCAACAGTATTTACGGGAGTTGATTCAGGACTTAATCACTTAATTCGACCAATGTTCTATGATGGATATCATCATATCATTAATGTTTCCAACCCCAGTGGAACGCAGCGCATTTATACTGTTGTTGGATATATCTGCGAAACAGATACTTTTGGTTC
>JAESSM010000052.1 GCA_016764115.1 Bacteroidia bacterium
GATTACGTGGATTATAGAATTAGGTCAATAGAGAAAATATACAAAGATGAATTAATCAAGCCTATCTTTTTGGGTGAGAAAAATCTACTTTCAATTATTAAGAAACTAAATAAGAACCCTAAACTTATTGTTGAATCTGCTTTTATAAAGGAAGTAAATGACCTTATTACCGATAAACCCGCCCCTATTTATGATCTACAATCTACAGTGTTATACCTTTGGGTAAAAGCTAAAATAGAGAATACCTCTTACGAAAAGGCATTAAGTCAAATGTTGACTCCTTGAGTTTCCTCTACCAAGGGCTTACACACATTGTAAAGGTTTTCCTCAGAACTAATTAAATCTTTTAAAGTAAGATTGTTCAAGACATTATCCACTGAATGCTGCACAACTCTCCACAATGAACGAATGGAGCAATCAACAGAATTGGTACAAAGTTTAGGCATTCCTGAATGGTCCATACAAAATTCCTGGCCAAACAGCTTTCCATCTAATGCATTCAATATATCACCAATTACTATTTGATCAGCTGGTTTCGATAAGGTATAGCCGCCTTGTTGCCCCCTGTTGCTGTTTATCAAGCCATTAAGCCTAAGTACCCTGCAAAGTTTCGCAACATTTTGATGTGACAGACCTTCTTTCTCCGCAATTTGGGCAATGGTCATCCCTTTATCACCCTTGCTTCTGGCAATACAAAGAAGTATCCTTAACCCATATTCTTCTTTTGCAGATATCTTCATTATAAAAATTTATTCTCCAAATTTGGGAATTTTAGAACCACATGCTTTTGCATGAAGCACTTTAGCAAAATTTTCAGCACTTATAGAAGGTCCTTGCTTAGAACAGTTTTCGTTAAAAACTCCAACCCATTCTTCAGCAATTTCTTGAGCTGTTCTTCCTTCAATGTTGAATCTATGAAGAACATGCACTACTTCTCCATTTTTAAATAGTGCCATTGCCGGAGATGTAGGTGTAAATTCAGACAAATATTGTTGTCTGAAACGATCAACTGCATCTCTTTCCATACCAGCAAAAACAGTGGCAAACCTATTGGGAATTTTAGCATTCTGTAATGCCAGCGTTACTCCAGGCCTTGCTGCACCTGCGGCGCAACCACATACTGAATTCAAAACAACCAATACAGTTTCATCATTTTTCTGTCCCAAGATGCTATCTACATCTTCAGCAGTCAACAACTCCTCAAATCCACATGCCAATAGTTCGTCTCTCATCGGTTGAACTGCAACCGGATCATAAATAGGAGGTTGGGTAGTTGGTATTTCTGTCATATCTCTAATTTTAGATTTTGAATTATAAATATTTAATTTTTTTTATCATTGTTCATTGAAAATTGATAATAGTTAGAACATATCAAGCTCAAGTTTTGCTGATTCGCTCATCATACTTTGTTCCCATGGCGGATCCCATACTAATTCTATTTTTGAAGACTTAACATCCTCAATATGGCCTATCTTCTGTTCTACTTCGGGAGGTAATGTTTCCGCTACCGGACACATAGGAGAAGTTAATGTCATCATTATATTTACATTGTTCTCCTTATCTGATACAACTTCATAAATAAGCCCAAGCTCATAAATATCGACCGGAATTTCAGGATCAAAAATCGTTTTCATCACCTTAATGATCTCCTCCTGGAGTTTATCATCTTCTATTTTAAAAATTGTAGGCATTAGTCTTCTGTTGAAATTAGTTCTTTATTATTTTCAAGTGCAGCATTCATTGTATGCCATGCTAGACTTGCACATTTTATTCTTAATGGAAATACCTTTACACCAGACAAAACTGCCAGTTTACCAAGGCCATCCATATCAGGAGTTTCATCTATTTCGGATGTAACCATTTTGTGAAATTTCTCAAAAAGCTCTTTTGTCTCAGTTAAGGATCTTCCCTTCAATTCTGATGTCATTAAAGAGGCAGAAGCTTTTGATATAGCGCATCCCTTTCCTTGAAAAGCTATATCTTTAATAGTATTACCTTCTACTTTTAAGTAAACATCAATATGGTCTCCACAAAGTGGATTATCTCCTTCAGCAAAATGATTGTGATTTGCCAATACCTCGTAATTCCTGGGACTTTTATTATGGTCCAGGATTACCTCTTGATACAATTCCTGCAAATCATCCATCATGAGAAAACCTCCTTGACCTTGATTAAACCAGCTACTAATCTATCTATTTCTTCTTTTGTGTTATAAAATGAGAAAGATGCTCTGGTAGTTGCAGGAACATTAAATCTATCCATAACAGGTTGTGTACAATGATGTCCTGTTCTGACAGCAATTCCATCATTATCTAAAAACTGCCCAATATCATGTGGATGAATCCCATCCATATCAAATGAAATAACACTTGCCTTATTTTTTGCTGTTCCGATAATTTTCAAACCATCAATTTGGCTCAAGGCTTCAGTACCGCATTTCAACAATTCTTGTTCATGTTGGAAGATATTGTCATAACCAATGCTTTCTACGTAATCAATTGCAACTGCTAGGCCCACAACCCCTGCTATATCAGGAGTTCCTGCCTCAAATTTATGTGGAAGATCATTGTAAGTAGTTTTTTCAAAAGTTACGGACTTTATCATATCCCCACCACCTTGATACGGACCCATCTTTTCTAACAATTCTTCTTTGCCGTATAGTACACCAATTCCTGTTGGTCCATATACTTTATGTGATGAAAATGTATAAAAGTCACAATCCAATTCCTGAACATCCACCTTTTCGTGAGGAACCGCCTGAGCTCCATCCAGCAAAACAGGAATGTTATGCTGATGTGCAAGTTCAATTACATCCTTAACAGGATTAATTGTCCCCAATGAATTGGAAATATGTGCCAAAGCAATCAGCTTAGTTTTTTCTGAAATTAACTTTTCCAATTCTTCAAAAATCATCTCGCCATCATCATTAATTGGAACAACTTGAAGTTTTGCATCCTTTTCTTTACACAACATCTGCCATGGAACAATATTAGAATGATGTTCCATATGAGTTATGATTATTTCATCGCCTGCTTTAACATTGTCTTTTCCATAAGAAGAAGCTACTAAATTGATTCCTTCAGTAGTTCCTCTCACAAAAATTATTTCTTTCTCTGATGCAGCATTAATGAACTTTTGAATCTTCTTCCTGGAATTTTCATATGCAAAAGTAGCCACTTGACTTAAATGATAAACCCCTCTATGAATATTAGCATGTTGTGTTTTGTAGTAATTATTGGTTGCATCTAAAACCTGTTGTGGTTTTTGACTTGATGCTGCATTGTCTAAAAAAGCTAGGTCTTTTCCATGCACCTTCTGAGATAAAATAGGAAAGTCAGCCCTTATTTTTTCAACATCCAAACTTGTCATGACATCAGTTTGCAATATACTACCGGAATAATCCATTAGTTATGATACCCTTTGTAGAATTTTTCAATGATCATTTCATCCACTCGTTCAGCAACAACGTCAATCTTGATCTTCTCTGTTACTTCGCTTAAAAATGCTTGCTGCAATATTCTTTTCGCCTCATCGCCATTGACACCTCGTGATTTTAAATAAAATAGTGCCTCTTCATCCAATTGCCCAATGGTTGCGCCATGACTACATTTAACATCATCAGCGAATATTTCTAATTGAGGCTTTGTGTTCATTGTTGCCGATTCTGAAAGCACCAAACTATTATTCTGCTGAAAAGCATTGGTTTTTTGAGCATCCTTACTAACTATAATCTTTCCGTTAAACACTCCCTTGGAGTTCTCTTCTAAAATACCTTTGTACAACTCATTGCTTTCACAATTGGGGTTAGCATGATGTATAACCGAATGATTATCAATTAACTGACCTCCGGTTGCGAGATATACTCCGTAAAGGTTTGCTTCAACATTTTCAGCATTCAAATAGACATCTATATTATTCCTTACAAAATTGCCTCCAAGATCCACGGCATAAGATGTATAAACACTATTTGATTCCTGATTTACAAAATTTCTGTTGATATGATATGACTTTTCAGCTTCGCTTTGAACTTTATAATGGTTTAAAATAGCCCGAGGAGCCAATACTGTTTCAGTTACTACATTGTTAAAATAAACTGGATCTCCATCATCCAGAGAATAATAAGACTCAATTAGGTCAAGCTGGCTGTTCTCTCCTACTACAACAATATTCCTATTATTGGACGTCCACGAAATTTTTGAACTTTTCGAAATATTTAAGATGTGTATTGGCTTTTCGGTTATTAATCCATCCTTAATGTTAATCACCGCTCCGTTTACACAAAATGCAGTATTCAATGCTGTGAAAGCATCATTCTGAAATTTAGCATGTTTCGCAAAGTAAGTATTGATGAATTCTTCATTGCTACCAATAGCTTCAGAAAAATTCATGATCTCAACTCCATCTTGCACTTTGTCTAAGCTGGAAAGTTTCTTATTGTAAACACCATTTACAAATACTATGACATTGCTAGACAAACTGGGATATATAAATTCATCAAGTTCATCTTGGGACAAGTCTAAAACTTCCTCCTGTAAACTGAAAATTTCCTTTAGCAACGAAGCGACATTGGTATACTTCCATTCTTCATCTTTGTTGGTAGGAAAATTTAGCTCTGATAATGCATTGATAGCTGCTATTCGCATATCATGAATTGGTAATGAACGCTGTCCGTTCATACAAGCTTCAAGCTCTTTAAACTTGGATAAATACCAATCTTTTACTTTCATTTTGTTTTTAACTTCTGTTTCCATCTCAATGTGTTAAACCGCTTGCACTTCGTTTTGTTCTTCTTTTAACCAGTCATAACCCTGTTCCTCAAGCTTTAATGCTAAATCTTTATCGCCTGTTTTTGCTATTCTTCCATTATAAAGCACATGGACAAAATCAGGAACTATATAATCCAGAAGTCTTTGATAATGAGTAACAACAACTACCGCATTGTCTTTATTCTTCAACTTGTTCACTCCTTCTGCAACGATCTTCAAAGCATCTATATCCAATCCAGAATCAGTTTCATCAAGAATAGCCAACTTTGGTTCTAATACCGCCATTTGAAAGATCTCATTCTTCTTCTTCTCCCCTCCAGAAAAACCTTCATTAACTGAACGGCCTAAGAGCTTTTCATTCATTTCAACCAATTCCATTTTTTCTTTGAAGAATGCCAACATCTCCATTGCATCTAATGCTTCCTTTCCTTGCTCTTTTCTCACCGCATTTA
>JAESSM010000053.1 GCA_016764115.1 Bacteroidia bacterium
GAATTAAAGGGAAACAGGAAAGCGATTGGTTAGCTATAGCCATGGAAGCGAAAAAAGTCTGTGATAAATATAGTGCTAATTTAATAGTTAATGACAATGTGAAAATTGCTCATGCAGTTGGTGCTTATGGAGTACATTTAGGAAAAACTGATATGGCATGTGATGAGGCAAGAAAAATACTGGGAGTCTATAAAATCATTGGTGGTACGGCAAATACATTTGAAGATGTAAAGCATTTAATTGATTGTGGAGCTGATTATATTGGCTTAGGCCCATATAAATATACCATGACAAAGGAAATTCTTTCACCGATTTTAGGCGTAAATGGGATTAAGAAAATTGTACAAGAATTTAACAATATTCCTATAATTGCAATTGGAGGTATTGGGTTAGACGATCTTGAAAATTTGAATCAGGTTGGCGTGTTCGGAGTTGCCGTTTCTTCTGCAATAAACAATAGCGAAAACTTAAAGAGTACTGCGGAATCTTTCAATAATAAAATGAAAGGATTATTTTTGAACTCCGAAATACAATTTGCATAAATGAAAAAACTAAAGATAGCAGACAAGGAGTTCGATTCACGATTGTTCTTGGGGACCGGTAAGTTTGGTTCCAAAACTCTAATGAATGAAGCTATCATCGCGTCAAAAAGCCAGCTGGTTACTGTGGCTTTAAAAAGGATTGAAGTTGAAAATTCCGATGACCAACTAATAAAACATATTCAATCGGGTAATGTCAATCTATTGCCTAATACAAGTGGTGTTAGAAATGCTGAAGAAGCACTTTTTGCTGCTCGGTTGGCTAGAGAAGCCTTGAATACAGAATGGTTAAAACTCGAGATACATCCTGATCCCAAGTATTTATTGCCTGATCCTATTGAGACGCTGAAAGCTGCTGAGCAATTAGTTCAGGAAGGATTTGTTGTATTGCCTTATGTGAATGCTGATCCTGTATTGTGTAAACGACTGGAAGATGTTGGTGTGGCTGCTGTAATGCCATTAGGTTCACCAATTGGGAGTAATAATGGCCTCAATACCAAAGAAATGTTGGAGATCATTATTGAGCAAAGCAATGTGCCTGTTGTAGTGGATGCCGGAATAGGGGCGCCATCTCATGCTGCATTTGCAATGGAAATGGGTGCTGATGCAGTTTTGGTCAATACCGCAATTGCTGTTGCCGAAGATCCTGTGAACATGGCAATCGCATTTAAAAATGCTGTCATAGCAGGTAGGATGGGGTATGAAGCGAAACTTGGAACTACCGGAAGATATTCAAGTTCTACAAGCCCATTAACATTATTCTTAGAAGATGATAAATAATTCAAAGGAAAGGCGAATACCTGTTAAAGAAATAAAACCTCAATTTCATACTTCCTTTAGAGAGATTCTCTATCAATACAATTGGGATACAATTAATGACTTGATTTATTCCAAAAAGGAAGAAGATGTAATTAGTGCCTTATCCAAACCGACTGGCAAATGTACACTTGATGATTTTATGGCGATGATCTCTCCTGCAGGGTTGCCCTTTCTGGAAAATATGGCCGCAAGAAGTCATCACATAACGCAAGAGAAGTTTGGTAAAACCATACAATTATATATCCCACTATATCTATCTAATGAGTGTCAAAACATTTGCACTTATTGTGGATTTAGTATGACAAACCAAATAAAGCGGATTACTTTATCAGATAGTCAAATTAGTAAAGAGATAGAAGTAATTAAGTCTTTTGGATTTGATAATGTTTTAATTGTCACCGGTGAGGCTAATAAAACAGTAGGCATTGATTATATGTTGCATGCTTTGGAAATTATCTCTCCGCATTTTGCGCAAGTATCTATGGAAGTGCAACCTATGGATACAGAAGATTATCAAAAGTTGACTAAAGCTGGCGTATATTCTATATTGGTTTATCAGGAAACCTATAATGCTAAAAAATATAAAGATTACCACCCGAAGGGTAGAAAGTCTAGTTTTGAATATAGATTGGATACACCAGATAGAATAGGCAAAGCAGGAATGCATAAAATTGGATTGGGTTGTTTGATTGGGCTGGAAGATTGGAGAACAGATTCGTGGTTTACCGCACTTCATTTGAATTATCTTGAAAAAAAGTATTGGCAAACGAAGTATTCTATTTCATTCCCTCGACTTAGGCCTGCAGAAGGAGTTATCCCAACTAAAAACATGATGACAGATAAAGAGTTGGTTCAGCTGATTTGTGCATACCGAATTTTTGATCCTGATGTCGAGTTATCTTTGTCTACAAGAGAAACGAAAAAATTTAGAGACAATTCTATAAAACTTGGAATTACTTCGATAAGTGCTGGCTCAAAAACCAACCCGGGTGGATATTCAGTTGACGAACAATCTCTTGAACAATTTGAAATTTCTGATGAAAGAGATCCTCAAGAATTTGCTTCGGTAATTGCAAACCAAGGATATGAGCCTGTATGGAAAGATTGGTTTGGGAATAACTAACTCGTTATTGACCTCTTGATCCTTGAATAGCGGATTGCATATCTATTCTCACACCATCTTTATAAGCAACAATAAAAGCATCTGTCATACCTAATTCATAGACTTGTTCCTTAAATTCATTGGCCCCGGCATAATTGCCAAATGCCCCAGCAGTGTATTTTTTCCATCCACTGGCATTATCTACTTCAATTGGTTGACCAGCTATTTCCTGTTTTCCTAAATCAAACTGTTGATATGCACCAAGCTGCACTTTGAATACAATTCCTTCTATTGAAGTAATAGGAGCTTGACCTGATGAACTTGTACTTGATACTTCTTGTGGTTGATCTGAACCCGGAGTTTCTCCATCTACTGCTACAGTTGGGCTTGCTTTTAATTCTGTTATATCCGATAACGCCCGGTCAAGTTGAGCCTTAATGGTATTAACCTCATTTGTTAATGATAAACTATTTCTTTTACAGGTGCTTAATTCACTTTCAAGTCTTTCAATTGCTCCGGTCCTTGCATCCAATTCTTCCTGTAGATTCACGATTTCTTCAGGAGTCAGCTTTTTGTATGATTTAACTATTTTCTTTTGCCCCTTTATGAATGCCTTTTTATTTTTTTTCAGTGCTTTAGCATCCATTTCAACCGCTTCATCATCACTTACATCATTGCTATTACTTGTAAAATCAGCTGAAGAAGTAGTTTCTTCTGTAGAGGTAGTTGCAGTTTCTACTTCAACTTCAGGATCAAAAGTATCTTCATCATCTTCAAAGAATAACTCTTCTTCTGATCCATCCTCTTCACTCATACTTTCATATTCCGTAATAAATGACTCACCAGCAGAACTGGTAAGACTCTCAATTTCTTTTAATTCTTCTGTTTCATCAACTAAAGGCTCTGAAGTCATGAAATCATCCTCATCATCCTCCTCGAGAATAACATCATTAGTATCCTCATCAAAAAACAAATCCCCATCATCTTCATCACCAAAGAAAAATTCATCAGCGCTGCCTGAATCATCTTTATCTTGGCCATAGATATTATTATTACTTAAACATAGACATGATGATATCAAGATTATTATTATGGTATTAAAAATACTTTTCAAAGTCATAAGTTAATATGTTTTTAATTGAAAGATAAATATAATGAAATGAATTCGGAATAGAAAATTAGATGTACATATATGTATATACCAATAGAACTAAATACATCTAAAAAATAATCTTACGTTCTTACGGAGATAGCAGGTTAAATGTTTCATATCATTTACAATTACTTACTTTAATTCCTGAATAGTAACACTATGAACCACATCTGATATTTCTGAAATTAATGATTGATCTTTTTCTATTGCATTACCTACTACTAGAACATCGGCACCTGCGTCACAAGTCTCAAATGCCTTTTCAGGAGAGTTTATACCACCACCTATTATTAAGGGAATATTGATCTGTTCTTTAACTCCTTTTATCATATTGGTTGATATTGGGTTCATAGCTCCACTCCCTGCATCCATATATATAGTATTTAATCCAAGCAGTTCCCCGGCAACAGCTGTGGATATCGCAATGCTTATTTTATCATCCGGTATAGGTTTAGTATTACTCATATATTCTACAGAAGTATTATTGCCACCATCAATTAAAATGTATCCTGTCGGAATCACTTCAATGGCAGTATCTTTAAGAACCGGAGCAGCAATAACGTGATTACCAATTAACATTTCCGGATTTCTTCCTGATATCAATGACAAGAATAGGATAGCGTCAGCTTTATCGTATATCTGCAATGGATGACCAGGGAAAATAATTGTTGGAATAGTGCTAGCTTCTTTTATTTCGTCTATAACCTCTGCAAGACATCGATTGGTAGTTAAACTGCCTCCAACAAAAAAATAATCTACATTATTATCTTCAGCAATTTTTACCAAAGCATAAATATCTGATAGTTTACAGTTATCAGGATCTATTAAAACTGCAAATTGTTTCTGGTTTTTTCTGCTCCTATTGATTATGTTATTATATAAAGAACTCATATTGTTTTTTTAGCCTAATTCTGTTATTTGATTTTCGTTTGGACAAAAATAAGAATATTAATTATATCAAGTTACTTCTGTATTTACTAGCTGAAATGTACTTGAGTAAACATTTTTGTGATATATTTTAATATGGTGGGGACAGGGAATTCAAGGGTTTTCAAAAAAAGTAAAAAAAGTTTTAGCTCAATAATAAATTTATCGTATCTTTGCATTCCCTTTTAAAAGGGAGATGTGTTTTACTTGAAAATATGTAAAAAATACAACGGTAAAAAATGTTAAATTCTTTATCGTTAAATGTTCTTTGAAGGATTGAAAGAAATAGCGGTCCCTTCGATATTTATATCGAATGTGACAATTCTTGTGACAATAATCAAAATCTTATTTACAACGAAGAGTTTGATCCTGGCTCAGGATGAACGCTAGCGGCAGGCCTAATACATGCAAGTCGAACGGTAAGGCACCTTCGGGTGTACACGAGTGGCGCACGGGTGAGTAACGCGTATGCAACCTACCTTTAACTGGGGGATAGCCCCGAGAAATCGGGATTAATACCGCATAATGTTTTGAAAAGGCATTTTTTTAAAACCAAAACTCCGGTGGTTAAAGATGGGCATGCGTGACATTAGTTTGTTGGTGAGGTAACGGCTCACCAAGACTACGATGTCTAGGGGGTTTGAGAGGATGATCCCCCACACTGGTACTGAGATACGGACCAGACTCCTACGGGAGGCAGCAGTAGGGAATATTGGTCAATGGGCGAAAGCCTGAACCAGCCATGCCGCGTGCAGGATGACTGCCCTATGGGTTGTAAACTGCTTTTATATGAGAAGAAACCTCCGAACGTGTTCGGAGCTGACGGTATCATATGAATAAGGATCGGCTAACTCCGTGCCAGCAGCCGCGGTAATACGGAGGATCCAAGCGTTGTCCGGATTTACTGGGTCTAAAGGGTGCGTAGGCGGATTGGTAAGTCAGTGGTGAAAGTCTGCAGCTTAA
>JAESSM010000198.1 GCA_016764115.1 Bacteroidia bacterium
CCAGCTCGAAAAATCAATCCTTAACGGTGATACCATAAAGTTAAACCGCGAATACGGGAAAATGTACTTGAAAGGAATTGAAGATGCAAAGACCTATTATCATTACCCGTTTGATTTTTTATCGGGATTTTTGATAGGAAGTATTTTCCCTTTTACCTTTGGGTATGCTGCTGCAATTGCTGGGGATGATGCTTGTTGTGCAATACCTTCGAGCTTGATAATGTCCATTTTCCCTCCAGTATTTGTTGGAATGACATCTAAAAAAGATCCCACAGTGCCTTTTTTCCTTTACCCTAATGCAGATTATATGAACGATGAGCAATACATGAAGGGATATATGAGAATTGCTAAAAAAAGAAAAAATACCAACAGATTAGTGGGAGTTTTAGTTGGGGTTGTTGTAGGAACAGTAGGCGCTACTGTATTAGCGATAGAAACAATAGGCCGGAATCCCTGGTGGTTCTAGTACCAGAATCAGTTCTATGGGTAAAATTATTTTAAATCTAATTATCATTTGTTTTCCTATTTGCTCGATTGCTGGAGAATTAGGATCACTATTCCAGTTGGATGAAGATAAATTGAATCAGGAACTGTATGAATTAAGTCAACTGGAATCCGTAATTGAAAACAATATTGATACAACAGCTTTTAATAATGAACTCTATGATCTGGGTATTCTTGATGCAATTGAGTATTACGATGCTCCACTTACATACTATGGAGCTTATTTGTTGGGTTACAGCAGTTCATTTGTAACAGGAATGGTAGGTGCAATAATAGGGGAAACTGCAGGCTGTGTGATTGGTGCCGGATGTTTTGCTGGAGCTTTATTGCCGTTAGGGTATACAGTTATATCGGGAGTGTTTTCAGCAAATATAAATAAGTACATAGTATCTGATAAACAATTACTTGATAAAGAAGACTACCTTAAGGGATATCAGAAAACTGCTAAAAGAAAAAAGTTAAAAGGTGCCTTAATAGGTAGCGCCATCGGTATGTTTGTCGGAATTACAACCGCGGTTTTATTTTACGATGCAGTTGATTAACAATTCTCAATTAGCATTTTACAAATTACAATGAAAAATTCTCACTACACGATACTAATAACTCACTACTAATAACTCTTCACTCCAACTCCTTCAACTTCTTTTTCGCAATACTTTTCATCTCATCATTATCACTTTTAGCAATTATTTGACTGTAAAGGGCAACAGCATTTTTATCGGTTTGATCGATGATCAGTGCTTTGTGAAGCATCGAATTAAAGTATTCATCATTAGAGAAATTTTCAAAAGTCAGTGCTTGGTCAAAGTACTTCAGCGCTTGTTTGGTATCAGTAAGGTAATGGTACATGCCGATTTTGTTATAAGCTCTTAAAAGAAAGTGTTGTTTGGTAGTTTCGCTCAATTGGTCATGGTGCGTTGCAAGATCTTCGATAACTGAAACCTGTTTAGAAATTTTTGTTGTTTCTTTTAGATCGCAATAAATTCCAAGCAAAAATGTTTGAAAGAACATATTGGTTGGATATTTGTTCGCAAGCTCTTCCGCATAAAACACTGCTTTTTTAAGATCAGTACGATAATCGGTATATATCTTCATTAAAAAATAAGATGCTTCAGTACTGTAGTATGATGATAATTTTCTCGCTTCATTCAATTGTTGGATACCGATATCAATATCTCCATTAGGGAAAAGTACCATGAAAGGCTTTAAATAGGGCATTGTAGATTCAGTATGAGCCATATAAAAGTTATATAATCCTGAAGTCAGGTTAAATGGTGGATAATCGTTTTCATCAAAAGTTGATTTTACTTTGTCAATTGTCTTGTATAAATAATTGAGTACCTGTAAATGATTTTCATTTATCAGTTCTAATCTTGCTTTGATACCATATATAGTGATTAATTTAAAAAGCTCTTCTTTGGTGGTTTCATCAGCTTTGCTCGTCATGATTTGGGTCAAAGCGTTATCTAAACTTTTTTTACAATGATCTATATTTGCTTCAAGGCTGTCTCTGGCTATTATTTTCCACCAATGATAATTGGCTTCTAGTAAGTAAATAGAGGAATTATTTTGATTTTTCTTTTTAAGATCAGCAATTGACTCTTTTGCAGTATTGAAATTGAATTGGTAGATCTCTTCGAAAACCTGTTCAACATTTTTTTCCAAAGATTGCCCGATACAGAAAATAGGCATCCCCAATATAATTAAACAGGATAATAGGTTATATCTTACTTTTAGCATGATTTTTGACTTACGTCATTGCGAGGAACGAAGCAATCTCCAGCCTTGATTTATCGCTGGAGATTGCCACGTCACTTCGTTCCTCGCAATGACGAATGTATTTATTAATTATTATATTGGAGATTAACCAAAAATAAGAATATGAGGTCAAAACTATTATTACTAATATTTTTCATAGTACAAACGGCAAATATAACCAAGGCTGGCGAAAAAGATATTTTTTCTTGTGATTTTGGCCTAATCGAAAAAAGCCTGGAAGAATTAATACTAATAGAGACCTCAATTGAGAATAATAGAATTGTTGAAACAGATTTACCGTTCCTGGAATGCAACTTTACCTATTTATCGGACAATCCTGTAAATTTTATTCAACCAGGTTCCCATTTCGATGCGGGTGCGTTTTTATTTGGTATGTGTCTGGGTGTCCCGGGTATTGCAATTACTTATTTAATGAAAGAAGAAGATAAATCAGCTTTAAGATCAAGTGTGCAAGGCTATTTAGTAAGCCGTGCGCTTTATTATGGTTGTATTAGAGCTTATTACTTTGCCTTGCTATCAGGGGGAGGTGTAGTTTTTTGATAAAACGGATTTTCGATAATAGAACTGATTTTTCATAAAAAAACAGTTTAAATATTTGCACAATTCAAAATTAGAATTTACATTTGTTCAACTCATGAAATAAAATTTTAATCAACCAAATTTCTAAACCATGAAAAAAATTGTACTATTAGCTCTTATGGCTTTTACATTTGCTTTTACTGTAAAAGCAGGCAGCGCTGATTTGTTTCAATTAGATGAAGCAAAAATTAGCACTGAAATGGCTCAATTAAATGAGCTTGAAAACTTTGTTGCAACTAAC
>JAESSM010000003.1 GCA_016764115.1 Bacteroidia bacterium
GCCGTCATTGGCAGCACCGATGGTTCTCACTTTTTTGATGTAACAGATCCTGTGAATACTAAATTGGTTGATTATGTTCCGGGATATGTTCAGGGTGGAACTGTAAGTCATCGTGATTATCATGATTATCGTGGTTATCTGTACATGGTTTGCGACCAGGGTTGGAGCTCGTTGCAAATTGTTGATCTAAGTTACCTACCTGACTCAGTTCATGTGGTTCATGACTCCCACGATTTGCTATGGAATGCTCATAATATCTATATCGATACTGCAAAAGCCATACTGTATTCTTGCGGTGAAAGAGGTGGATCAGGTGAATCGCCAATGGCCCTTTATTCATTGGCTGATCCGGAGAACCCGACTTTCATTACAACCTATGACAGTACAAGTTATGTGCATGACATTTATGTACGAAATGATACTGCCTATATACATGCCTTGACCGAAGGTTTAAGAATTGTAGATTTTAGCGATACGAGTAATCCAGTCGAAATTGCTTCGCTTACCACTTATCCTGATCAGGGTTTAAACCATTCCGGATGTTTGTCTGAAGATGGAAATATTTATGCTTTTGCTGATGAGGATTATGGTATGGATATTAAAATTTATGATGTTTCGGATATGAACAATTTGTCGTTGCTTTCAACATTTAATTCCGGAGTACATGATAGTTCAGTTATCCACAATCTCTTTATTCATGAGGGTTTTATTTATTTCTCAAACTATTTCGAAGGTCTCAGAATATTCGATATCGCGGATCCAACAAACCCGGTGGAAGTTGGGTATTATGATACCTACCCGGATAGCGATTATGAGAACAAATTTAAAGGAGCCTGGGGTGTTTACCCTTTACTTCCATCTGGAATTGTGCTGGTTTCTGACATGCAAACCGGACTCTATGTTTTTGATGTATCGAAGGCAGTAGTTAGTACCAAAGAAATTGAGGTTATTAGCGAATCTGAAATAAACATTTATCCAAATCCGGTTATAGATCAAGTAACGATCGAAATAAACAGTCCTGACATTCAAAAGATAAATTCGGTTTCCATTTATGACTTCAGTGGTAAGTTGATCACCAACGAAGTATTTGGAAATAACAATGGCTCAACAAGAAAGACTATTACATTAGACCATATGCCGGCTGGTTTATATACGGTTAAAGTTAATAGCGATCACTACTTAGGTATAAAAAAGTTGATTAAGGTTAATTAGTTTTCTACTTTGTGTTTCTACTTTAGAGACATACACTAAATAGTTGTTATTTTTTGTAATTACTTAGCCAAATATTTAAGATAAAATTGATTGGTGTATTAATTCTATAGACTATTTTCTATCAGCCATTATCTATCCATATTAGTATCATTTGCCCCGAGATAGTCGGGATTAGAATATTCGTGTATTCGTAAACATTCGTAATTCGTATGTGATTAGTATATTAGCAGTATATAACGATAAATCATTGTTATTTCCGTTTATATAGTAGATGCGCAATATTTTTTTATTCATACTTCTATATTCCTACTTAGGTGTATTTGGACAAGATCCTTTAATTGAACACATAGTTAATCTCAAAGTTAATGAGATTGAGTATTTTAATTTCAAAAAGCTTAAACCCACCCAAGCTCTATTAAGTACACGGTTTTCGGAAGAAGAGCTGCTAAATCTTCGAAGTATTGGCAAACTAAGAAATGTGCCAATCTACAGGGTTCAATTGGTTTATACTCGCTTTGCTGAAGCTGAAAGTTTTGATCAAAAAGAACTAAACCGGAATCGGCTGGAACAATTGAAAAAGTATTTGCCAAAACTGTTTGAAACAAATCTTATACAATGGGAGTTGATCTCGCAAACCGGTTGTGATGATCCAGAAGATTGCAGAAAGTTCTTTCATGGTTTTTTAGTTAGTTATGGGTTTCCAGCCGTAGCAACAAGAACTACTGCAAAAGAAGTGGCTTACATAGAAAGAATATTTGATACTAAATCTAAATCAGCAAAAAGAAAAAGGCGTAAAAGAAAAAAGATAGAATGGTCAACAATATGTTATGAGAATACAAAAAAACGAATCAGGGAATTTAGAAAATTCATAAACCAAAGAGTTGATTGTATTGATAAAGATGCAGAGTTGGTAGAACTATTGATATCTTTTGATGAAAAGAATAAACTAACGAATGTCGCTGTAGAACATATCATTTGTGCTGATACCATACGAAAATTAGCCATCAATTATTTTAAAGATAATCCAATATGGTGCAATTCTGTAATAGAGGAAAAAGCTTCAAAAACCAAAGTATCATTAATGATGACTTTTACCAGGGGTAAATTTGAGTTTAGTATAGATGACATTTTTTATGCACCAATTATTGATCCTGTACCTGAAGTAAAAAAAATAGCAGATGTTAGAACAAAACTAAACTTAAGTGGGATTAGTAGTGATACCACGGTTTTTAGTGTTTTTAAGCGAAACAGGGATTGGAACAAAATGTTGATCGTACAAGATGTTACGGGTAGTATGTATCCTTACACCGCTCAGCTATTGATTTGGCATTACTTGAATTTGAAAACGGAGAAAATAAAGAGTTTTACTTTTTTTAATGATGGGGACGGTAAACCAAATTATTTAAAAATAGTTGGTGAGGTTGGAGGTATACACAGTGTTAATGCAAGTTCTTTTGAAAGGGTAAAATATAACATGACACAAACTATGTTGAAAGGAAATGGAGGAGATGTTCCTGAAAATAATTTGGAAGCGGTATTAAAAGGGGTAGAGTTTTGTCCTGATTGTGATGACATAATTTTAATTGCTGATAACTACGCTACTCCTCGAGACATGGAATTGGTTGAAAAACTGGATAAACCCATACATTTAATTTTATGCGGAACTTCAAGAGGAGTTAATCCAAGATATATAGATTTGATCAAAAGAAATGGCGGAACCCTCCACACGGCTAGGTCTGATGTTTATAACTTGAAAGACATAAAAAATAAAGAACCTATATCAATAGATGGTAGGATTTACATGTACAAAGATGGGAAGTTTAAGATGTTGTATAAATTTTAAAGCTTGGTAGAGTCGTATTGCAAGACTAATGTAACTATTGCGTCAGACTGAGGGGTAATTTATTACATAAAAAGCAATAAAGAATGACGCTTATCTTTGCA
>JAESSM010000199.1 GCA_016764115.1 Bacteroidia bacterium
CTTTAATATTCATTAAATCGAATTTATTGTGAACCCAGTGCGATGGCAAATAACCCTCCGTTACAATATTTAAACCATTTATTATGTATTTAATTCCATATTGTGCAGCTGTTTTATACAGTGATGCAAAAATTGCATGATCGGTAGTTGCCTCAATATCAACAACAGAAGCTTTTAAGTAACTCAATTGCAAATCTTTAAATTCCTCCCAATCAATAACATAAGTTTCCAAATCAATATCTAACTTATCTAAAATATTTTCTATATTTTTTACTGCAAGTTCTGAATTCCAACCATTATCAAGATGTACTGCTAATGGGCGTAAGCCAATTTTTTTGCATAAATATGCCACATAAGTACTATCAACACCTCCACTTATTCCTACCAAACAATCATACTTCTTATTATTTCCATCTTTTTTGATTCTTTCAACTAATTGTTTAAGTTTTTCTTCTCCTTTTTTTCCTGAATAAACCTCTTTTTTCACAACCTCATCATATATCCTACAATGATTACATACTCCGTGCTTATCAAACTGAATATCAGGATCATCAGAGGAATCTAAAATACATTTAAAGCATACTTGTGTTGATTTATTTATTGATAGCTGTCTATCTATGGAAACCATAAAAGCTACAAGTTTTTTAAAAAGCTTAGGATGATAATTATACGGTCTATGATTTTTATACATATTATGATTATGCCATAAGAGCGTTAATGTCGAACCAAAAGCCATAGACAACAAAATTTTTAATTTACATAACTTTAAGGCTTCAGTATAATTCAAATAAAGATAGTCATTCAAAGTGGTGTCCATAATTGATAGTGGTACAGATACAACTTCCTGTGGTCTGTTTATTTTAGAATTCCATAGTTTCAAAGAAAATGATCTGCCACCTCTAAATAACAAACTGTTGGCAAAATCATATGAGTAATCTTCACTAATATTATTATCTTCAAGTAAACTTAGATCGTTAGGGAAATTGCATTTCAAATAATGAAATCTTGATAACTTGGGATGAAAACCAAAAATTTCTTTGAATTTTTTTATTTGATTTATTAAAGTATCTCTACTCTTTGTTGTATCATAATTTGGATGGATACCAGTTTCTACATTGTTAGTTTGTAATTTTGTGTAGAAATTATTAAAAGCTGTTGTAGTAAAATTATTATCGACATCATATTGAGAATTATCCTTTTGCACCAACATAAATGCAATATTTCTTGTTTCAAAACTTCTGAATTTACCTTGCAAAGGATAGAAGAACATTCTATCGTTAAGATAAAAGTTCCAATTGGTAGATTTATCTGCCAACCTCCACGATATAAGCTCCTTGAATAAAGTAATAAATTGAAGATTAAGCATATTCCGGAACATCCTTTTGGCAAATCCTATAAAGCCAATGTACTCCCAATTGTTAAGTATATCAAAATCGCAGGTAAAATTGAGTTGGAATTTCTTTTCAATTTCCAGGTTTGCATTTTTACAAAACAGCTTTGCAAGTATATCAACAACCGGATATTCTAAATATGTAATGTATGCTGTGTTTATTTCCTGACTGGTAACTCGCTGATGTTTATCATAAACAATTTCTTTATTTAGATAAGCTTCATTAACAAAAAATGCAACTAATTTTAGCCAATTAATTTTTTTAGATTCAAGTTGGTATATCTCTTCTCGTAAAAAATTAATGTCCTCTTTATTATTTTTATTGATAGTTTTTGTAATAATATTTAAATATTCCAGATCATTTTCTTCTAATTCTGGATGAAAAAAATCAAACTTCTGCTCTTCAAATAACTGATTATTTATTTCATATCTAATAGTATCATTTACAAAGTCAATATTTCCTAATTTTAATTTAACCTTAGCGCAATGGGTAAGCACTTTATTTATTAAGTACAATATTTGATCTTTACTTATCACTATATAGGTTAAGGTGGCGGGCTATTGATGTAATCTTTTATCTTCAATTTTTCTAACGAATAAAAAATTGATAGCCATATAGAAGTGTATAGTAGTTGGAAGCATCGCTGAAGCTCCCATTATTAAGCCAAAATATATATTTCTCCAGTTAGACAATGGTGAACTTAGTGAACTAACTACTCGTTCCTGCATCAAAATATTTCTTTGAGCCAACTCTTCAGAGACACCTTCTAACAAACTAATTATCCAGGGAGATAAATGAAAAATTAACAATACATAGAAAGTTGCTGATAGTGCTATTAAAACATCTATTGTTAGATGAGCAACAAAGCTAAAATTCGTAGTCGATTGTAATGCATGCTTAATGATATATAAAGTCACAAAAAAGGAAATTGTATCAAACAATCCTGCTAATATCCCCACTGGAAATTGCACTTTAAAATAATGGTAACCTGTTTCGGAACTAAAAACCAAATCGGGAAAGGCAGTCATCATTGCAAACCAGTAGCAAATAATATTCAGTAAAATAAAAAACACCAAAACTATAGGTAACAGATAAGCAGTTTTTGGCTTATACTTTTTATAGTTTTCAAATAAATTACTTAAAGCAAGCTTCCAATTATAAAAAGCTGATTTGGGGTTATTAATATTGTCTATCACTTTTGTAACGAATGTTATCGACTAGCTTGATTTATTATTAGATGGTAATTAGTTAAATAATACAGAATAATCACTATTATATTTAACCACCTTAGTTGTGCATAATTTTGAACACCCTAGAATTTGGAAAGTTAGAAATAAATTTTCTTTTTTTGATAGTTTAATTGTCCCTAACGGTAAATCAAATGCTTTATACTCAATTTTATTATGATCCTTTTTCCCTTTGAGTACTTCATTTTCAAAGTCATATATGCTATTATTCTGAAATAATAGTTTGTCAAGTAGTGTTGGTAGAGATATTAAACTTCCAAGTAGAATCTTAGTATTGTCATTTTCTTTGATGTAGTAGGAATTTAAGGCTTTTAATGGTTTTAATTGCTTTTTAATCATATTAATATTGTTATTAAAAACCTCTGAATCATATGTAAAATATAGATGATCGCTATGAATTTCTTTAATCTTAATTTCTAATTCATTACTCACAGTTTTTAGAAAATTTTCAAAGTAGATCTTATCAGAATAAAACTCAAGATAATTAACATATTTTTCCATGTAAGTTAAGTCAGAAAACAATATATTTAGATATGGATCATGCTTATATTTATAATTATTAAGCGCCAGATTATCTTCTGCTTTGCCCGCATTTCCATCGTAACATACAGGTTCAAATAGATTTGAATTAGGGTTGAAATAGAAAACACTATTAAACCATAATAAACTATGTTGTGCTCCTAAAACAGCCGATATTGAATGCCATTTTGCTAATTTGTTAATATCAAAAACTTCACTGGCTGTTAAAATACCTCTTCGAAATTGCTCAAGTCTTGATACTCCATTACTTACAATTTCCTTACTGATTTTTTTCTCGTTATAGATTTTCATGTCACTTTCATAAAAACTGTAATTTTCATTTTGCCAATAAAATTCATCAGAAAACCTTACAAAAAAACCATCGTTTCTACTATTTCTTTCCAAAAGTTCTTTAGTGAAGTGTTCTTCAATTGCATAAA
>JAESSM010000054.1 GCA_016764115.1 Bacteroidia bacterium
AAATTATCTAAGTAGATGTTTGTGACGTTCAGACCATAATCATGCCCTAGGGCTTCTGCAATGAGCTCATTAGAGAATCCTAAGTGCTTTGCCGTAGTTGCCCAAGAATGACGGGCAACATAGGTGGTCAATGGATATTGCAGCTTACACTCCTTGCCAATGGTCTTCAGGTATTTATTGCAGAGCCTGAGTTTGTTGTCTGTCCACGTTCTTTCATCCAGCGGAGACAGATCACTGTCCGGCAATATTGGTAGTAGATATTTGCTTGATGGTAACCTGAGCTTGTCTATAAGCTCCTTGGCCTTTGGGGACAAGGGAATGTCATAGAGCTTCTTTGTCTTTCTACGTTTGTAAGTGATCCTGTCTTCCTTTAGGTCTTCCGGTTTAAGGTAGGAAATATCAATCCAATTAGCGCCTATTAGGCAGAATATCAATATGAAATAATCCCGTGCCTCACTTTCATTGGAGCCTTCAGGTAGCTTCAGTGCTATTAACTTTTGGAAGTCATCCTTTGATAACGCACGCTTCCTGGTCTTCTCTGTACGGATTTTATAGTGATGAAAGGGGTAGTCCTCCCTTTTCAGATAACCGGATTTTATAGCTGCATTGATTATAGCTTTCAGATGGCGCATATAATTAGCAATGCCATTCACTGAAACTCCATCTTTAGACAATAACTGCTCATATTTTAGGAGAAATTTATAGTTTATCTGATGGAGTTTTACTTTATCATTGAATCTATTGCATAATTGGTCAATGGCATTCTTATAGCTTCTTGCAGTTCCAACTTTTTCATTGTTTAAATGGCCATTCACTAATTCATAGCCAAACTCTTTAAAACTTGGAATATATGATTTCTTTATTTTGCTGTTGTTCTCTGTAATATCATCTATTGAAAAAGAATTTGATTGAAGATACAAGTCTAATACTCTTTCTTCCAGAGACATCTTTTTACGCAGAATAAGCTTGTTGATCTTTATACTATTGGGATGGGAGTCCTTTACTTGTTGCTTTTTTTTATTCCAATATCTTTGATAGATGGATATACTCAGGTTAATGTACTTTGAACTAAAATTGTGGCAAGCTCTAATCTTAAGAGGGTATGTGCCATTACTCTTCATTCTTCTTGTATCAAGTACTGCTCTGATTGATGCCATAAGTGTTATTATTATGGCCATTCAAAACAGGAATTGCACGTAATTTGCAAGTATTTAGAATTATTCCTAAATACTACTACATACTAATATACTGAATGTGAAATAGTTAAATGAATTTTGGAAAGATAATACACTGTTATTATAGATTAACAGTCAGTTGCTCTAACCAGCTGAGCTAAGGAGGAATGCTGTATTCTTAAAGCTAATAACCCATTTGCATCTATTATGTAGGGGATAGCCTTTTAAAGGGTGCAAAGATAGTATTTATAAAAAAAAAATACAATATTTGCACCACTAATTAAACAGCTTATTAACTTTAATTATTTATCCCTATGAGCCTTATTGTTGTTGGATCGGTTGCGTTTGACGCTATAGAAACTCCTTTCGGAAAAACAGATAAAATTGTTGGTGGAGCAGCCTCATATATTGGTTTAGCCGCGTCTTATTTTGCAAAAAGTACAAAGCTAATTGCTGTTGTTGGTGATGATTTTCCTAAAGAAGACATTGAGAATTTTGAAAGTCATGGCATAGATACTGAGGGACTACAAATAAAGGAAGGTGAGAAATCATTTTTTTGGTCAGGGAAATATCACATGAACATGAATACCCGTGATACGGTTACCACGGAGTTGAATGTATTAGAAAATTTTGACCCAATAATTCCAGAGAGCTATCAGGATTGTCAGTTCTTGATGTTGGGTAACTTATCTCCTCAAGTACAAAAGCAAGCCATAGAAAGATTGGTCAACAGGCCGAAATTGATTGTAATGGACACCATGAATTTTTGGATGGACATAGCCTTAGACGAATTGAAAGAAGCAATGTCCATGGTGGATATATTAACAATTAATGATGAAGAGGCCCGGCAGCTTTCTGGTGAATATTCCCTGGTAAAAGCTGCTAAAAAAATTCAGGCTATGGGCCCTACATATTTAGCCATTAAAAAAGGAGAGCATGGTGCGTTGTTATTTAATCATAATAGCGTATTCTTTGCACCGGCCTTGCCTTTAGAAGATGTATTTGATCCAACCGGAGCGGGAGATGCATTTGCCGGAGGATTTATCGGATATCTTGCTAAAACCAGAGATATTTCTTTTGATAATATGAAAAGGGCGGTAATTTTTGGATCAGCAATGGCATCGTTTACTGTCGAGAAATTTGGTACAGAAAGATTAGTAAACTTAACTCAAAAAGAGATCGATGAACGAGTTCAAGAATTCATAGACCTTGTACAATTTGATATCGCCTTGATTGAAGATACTATCTAGAGTCCGTCTTTTTAAACTCAAGAATCAATCTACCTTTTAAAATAACAAATGACAAGCACCAAATTTCAAATAAATCACAATGTTCAAAACTCAATGATCTAAACTGTTTCGAACATTTGATAATTGATAGTTGGAAATTATTTGTTTTTTGTATTTTATTTTTTGGTGCTTCCTTTTTCGTAAATCCTTGATATTAAGAACCGACTTTATCTAACCACAGATCCTTTTTCTATTTCCTTTTCAGGAGAAACAAATGCTAATTCTCCTGATTCGTTTTCTGCCATTAATATCATACCTTCTGATTCTATTCCTTTTATCTTTCGTGGTTCAAGATTAGTTAATACTGATACTTGTTGACCTATAATAGATTCCGGCTCATAATATTCCGCAATTCCTGAAACAATAGTGCGGGTTTCTTTTCCTGTATCTACCTGCAGTTTAAGTAGCTTGTCAGTTTTGGGTACTCTTTCTGCAGCAAGGATTGTACCTATGCGAATATCCAGCTTGGAAAAATCTTCAAAATTAATGTGAGATTTTGCTTGCCCGTTTTCAGATACTTGTGATTGTGTCATACTCTTCTTTAATTTTTCTACTTGCTCTTGTACAAAACCATCTTCAATTTTTGAGAAAAGAAGTTCTGATTTTTCTAATTGATTCCCTGCAGAAAGTATATGGTCATTTTTTGCGCTTTCCCAATTAGTGTCTTTTATTTTTAAGATTGTTTTTAGTTTTTTAGATGTAAAAGGCAAAAAAGGTTCCATTAATATTGCCAAAGCTGATGATATTTGTAAGGAAATATTTAATACTGTTGCTACATGTTCTGGATTATCTTTGATCTCTTTCCAGGGTTCTGAATCAGCTAAGTATTTATTTCCCAAACGAGCCAGGTTCATTAACTCACTTAAAGCCTCTCTGAATTTATATTTCTCAATTGAAGTTCCAATTTTATCTGGATAGGATTGCAAATCAACTAAGGTTTGTTTGTCAAACTCGTTAAGTGGCCCTAATTTTGGAACAGTATTTTCAAAATATTTAGAAGTTAACACCAAGGATCTATTAACGAAATTTCCAAGTATAGCTACTAACTCATTGTTATTTCTTGCTTGGTAATCCTTCCAGGTGAATTCGCTGTCTTTTGATTCAGGAGCATTGGCGCATAGTACATAGCGAAGTACATCTTCCTTACCCGGATTTTCAGCTAAATATTCATGAAGCCAAATTGCCCAGTTGCGGGAAGTAGATATCTTCTCTCCTTCCAGGTTCATAAATTCGTTTGAGGGAACGTTATCAGGTAAAATATATTCACCATGAGCTTTCAGCATGATTGGAAAAATGATGCAGTGAAAAACGATGTTGTCCTTCCCTATAAAATGAACCAACTTAGATTCCTCATCTTGCCAATAATCTTTCCATTTTTCGGTAAGTGCTTTTGTCGCTGAAATGTATCCGATAGGTGCGTCTAACCACACGTAAAGCACTTTGCCTTCAGCACCTTCAAGCGGAACAGGTATGCCCCAGGCTAAGTCTCTCGTAACGGCCCTGGGTTGTAAGCCCTGGTCTACGATCCATGATTTGCATTGGCCATAGACATTTGGTTTCCAATCATTCTTATGTCCATCCAATATCCATTCTTTCAACCAATCTTCATACTTGTTTAGCGGGATATACCAATGTGTTGTTTTTTTACGAATGGGTGTCAATCCGCTTAAAGATGATTTTGGATTGATAAGATCTTTGGGGCTTAAACTTGTTCCACACTTTTCACATTGATCTCCATAAGCACTATCGTAATGGCAGTGGGGGCATTCCCCAGTGATATATCTATCGGCAAGAAACTGTTTGTTTTCTTCATCATAGAATTGTTCAGTTTCATTTTGAGTTAATACATCATTATCATGTAATTTTTTAAAAAAATCAGAGGCAGTTTTATGATGTAATTCTGAAGATGTACGGTGATATATGTCGAATTCAATTCCAAAATCCTTAAATCCTTTTTCATTGATAGCATGATACTCGTCCACTATTTTTTGAGGGGTTGTTCCTTCCTTCTGCGCTCTTAAAGTAATAGCGGCACCATGCTCATCAGACCCACAAACAAATACTACATCTTTACCCTTTAATCGCAAATAACGAACATAAATATCAGGTGGCAAATATGCCCCTGCAATGTGTCCAATGTGTAGAGGACCATTAGCATAAGGCAAAGCGGCCGTAATCATGTAACGTTTAAATTCTTTTCCCACGAGGTATTTGTAATTGTAAACTGCTAAATGATAATTGAATTTGGAATATCCTTATCTTGGCAAAGATACTAAAGACACATCAAAATATGAATATACCTCCTTTTTTAACCCCTGGGGATACAATTGCAATTGTAAGCACTGCTAGAAAAATTACAATGGATGAAATAGAGGTTGCTGTGAAAGTAATATCCGATTGGGGATTGAATGTGAAAGTTGGAAAAACAGTAGGATTAGAAAACAATCAATATGCTGGATATGATGAGGACAGAGCAATCGATTTTCAGAATTTTTTGGATGATACAAACGTGAAAGCAATTTTGTGTGCAAGGGGTGGATATGGAACGGTTCGGATGGTTGATAGTCTTGATTTTTTAAAATTTGTTGAGGATCCCAAATGGATAATAGGTTATAGTGATATAACCGTTTTGCACGGCCATATACATGCGAATTACGGAATACCTACTCTTCATGCAACGATGCCTATTAGTTTTAAGGATTTCAATGAAGATAGTTCAACTATTCAGTCATTAAAAAGGGGTATGTTTGGAGAAAGCTTAGATATTGATTTTAGCAGCAATGAATTAAACATAGCAGGTGAATGCAAAGGGGAATTAATTGGTGGAAATTTGTCAGTGCTCTATAGTTTGTTAGGGTCACCAAGTGATGTTGATAGCAATGGTAAAATATTGTTTCTTGAAGATCTGGATGAATATTTATATCACATTGATAGGATGATGATCAACTTGAAGCGTTCAGGAAAATTGAAAAATTTAGCAGGCCTATTATTAGGAGGCATGACTGATATGAATGATAATGAAGTGCCATTAGGGAAATCTGCAGAAGAAATAGTATTAGAACATGTGAAGGAGTATGGATTTCCTGTTGCTTTTGGTTTTCCCGCAGGACATCCACCATCAGAAAATGTAGCGATGATTTTTGGTAAAGAAGTTAAATTATCAATTTCAGATAAATGTAGTCTTCAATATTGTTAAACCTTCAGGTGAAATACTCATTACTTTCTATTCTAATAATTGTATTGATCTCAGGATGTAACAACTCATCTTCTGATAAGAAACAACCTGCTTTATATTTTTGTGATGCTGAAAAGGTTAGAGCCGGAGAGTTCTTTACTAATGATACCTATTTTTTGAATGGACAAACTCAATCTGATGATTTCTCTAGATCAGGTAATTTTTCCTCTAAAGTTGGAGGGGAAATCAAATACGGCATCGGTCTTAAATTAGATAACCTTCTACCAGAAGAGCTAATTAGAGCAGAAGTTTGGTGCTACGGAAATGATTCTTCAAAAGCTCAATTTGTTGCACAAGGTGACTGGGGCTTATGGTTTGCAAACAAGGAAATTATTGAAACTGATGCTAATGGGTGGTCAAAATATAGACTGGAAATATATATTCCCGATATTATAGATAAAGGGACATTAAAAATATTTACAATTAATGAGCATAAGAATCCAGTGTACTTTGATGATTTAAAAATTGAAAGGTTGAATGAACCAAGTCTTTATACGGAGATAACAGGCTTGGAAATCTTGGAGCTT
>JAESSM010000200.1 GCA_016764115.1 Bacteroidia bacterium
CACAGACTTATGAATAATATTGATTTGAATTGTGTCAGTAGATAGCTTCAATAATGAATCACTTAACGCCTCTACTGATCCATCCACATCACCTCTAACAATTAGGTTAAGTTCTTTAAAGTTTCCAATAGCCAACCTTCTGCCTACTTCATCCAAGGTAATATGTTTGTGAGTTCTCATGCCTTGCTCTCGTTGCAATTGAAGTCGTTTATTGGCTACTTCTTTTGCTTCAGATTCACCGGACATCATATTGAAATTATCACCAGCTTGCGGAGCACCATTAAATCCTAATATTTGTACTGGACATGAAGGACCTGCTTCCTTTACTTTATGACCTCTCTCATCAAACATAGCCTTAACTTTTCCGAAAAAGCAACCCGCAACTATCACATCTCCTATCCTTAAAGTTCCTGCTTGCACTAATACTGTTGTGACAATACCCTTACCCTTTTCCATGGTAGCTTCAATAACAGTTCCAACAGCCTTCTTATTTGGGTTAGCTTTAAGTTCCAACATCTCAGCTTCCAATAATATTTTAACTAAAAGTTCATCAATATTTACACCATTTTTCGCTGAAATATCTTGTGATTGATATTTTCCACCCCAATCCTCAAGTAAAATATTTTGATTGGATAATTGTTCCTTTATTGAATCAGGATTGGCTCCCTCTTTATCTATCTTATTAATTGCAAATACCATCGGTACGCCTGCCGCCTGAGCATGGTTAATGGCTTCTGTGGTTTGAGGCATTACATTATCATCTGCAGCAACAATGATCACAGCAATATCTGTTACCTGAGCACCCCTTGCACGCATTGCGGTAAAGGCTTCGTGACCGGGAGTATCAATGAAAGTGATCATTTTACCGCTTTCCAGCTCCACTTCATAAGCTCCTATATGCTGAGTAATCCCTCCGGCTTCACCTGCAATTACATTTGTTTTTCTCACATAGTCAAGCAATGATGTTTTTCCATGATCCACATGGCCCATCACTGTTACAATAGGTGGTCTATCTTGTAAATCAACTTCTAAATCCTCTTCAACCTCAATTGCTTCCTGAACTTCCGCATCAACAAACTCTACTTTGTAACCAAATTAATCTGAAACAACAGACATAGTTTCGGCATCTAGTCGTTGATTGATGGAAACAAAAATACCAAGCTCCATGCACGAAGCGATGATATCATTAACCGAAACATCCATCAATTTAGCTAGCTCACTAACTGTAGAAAACTCTGTAACCTGAATTACATTCTTTTGTGCTTCTTGTTCTTCTTGTTCCTTTTCCCGAGCTTCTGTAGCCTCTGCCCTTTTTTGTCTTCTGTGTTTTGCACCCTTCGATTTACCGGTTGCACCAAGTTTTGCTAAAGTTTCTTTTATTTGTTCTTGTACTTCCTTATCTGAAACTTCTTCCGCTGGTTTTTTCTTTCCTCTTCTTTGTTTTGATTGCTGCCTGGTATCTCGACTTTGAGAATTATTGTCTTTAACATCTATAGCATCAGCTTTTTTCTTTCGTTTTCTTTTCTTTTTCTTATTCAGGTATTCATTATCACCGGATGAAGCCACTAATTTGGGTTGTTTTTTCTCCGGAAGGTCAATTTTTCCAACTACAGTTGGACCTTGTAACTTATCTACTTTTGCTCTTATAACCTCTTCAGGTTCTTCGGGTTTAGTATCTTCAGTATCCTTAACTTCCTCCGCTACCTCTTCAGTTTCTTTTGCTTCAACTTCATCTACCTTTTCTTTATCTGCATCCTTATCTTTCTTAGTAGGTTTTTTTTCAATTGTATCAAGGTCTATCTTGCCAACTACCTTAACACTTAAATCCTTTTTCGTAACTCGATTATCAACTTTTTCAATCTCTTGCGTTTCAGGTTCCGCTTCATCTACGGTATCTTTAAAATTAACCAAATTTTTGATCAATACTTCTTCTTGATCGGGCAGCTTCCTTGAGGATTTGGTTTTCTTAATATCTCCAATTTCAATGTTGCCTTGTTCCTTTCTTTCTGTACCTATGTTGACCTTAAGAGATGCTTCTTTTGCTTGTTTATCACTTTGATAATCATCAAGCAATATTTCATACATCTCAGGTGTAAGCTTAGCTGTCGGTTTGTTGTCTAACTTAAGTCCCTTTTCAGCTAAGTGATCAACTATTGTAGCTATTCCAACATTTAACTCTTTAGCTACACTTGCTAACCTGATACTTTTTATCTTCTCTTCAGCCATACTTATTTAGTATCCTATAATGATTAATTTTTGATAATTAGCTTTGTTCCTCTTCAAATTCTGCATTTAATATCGTAAATACATTTTCTATTATTTTTACATCCAATTCTGTGCGTCTTAACAGGTCATCCTTACTCAAAGCCAACACACTTTTTGCAGTGTCACAACCAATTGCTTTTAATGCATCCAGGATCTCGCTATCAATTTCATCTGCAAATTCTTCTATATCAATATCCTCCTCGTCTTCATCTGATTCTCTGTAAACATCAATTTCAAAGCCGGTTAGTTGGCCTGCCAACTTAATATTATAACCACCTTTTCCTATCGCCAATGGCACCTGATCTGGGTTTAAATAAACTGATACCCTTTTCTTTTCATCGTCAATTTGAATTGAAGAAATTTTCGCAGGGCTTAAAGCTCGCTGAATATATAAAGTGGTATTATTAGTGAAGTTGATCACATCAATGTTCTCATTTCTAAGCTCTCTTACAATTCCGTGAATTCTAGAACCTCTCATACCCACACAAGCACCTACTGGGTCAACTCTGTCGTCATACGACTCAACCGCTATCTTTGCCCTTTCACCCGGTTCTCTTACAATCCTCTTTATAGTGATCAAACCATCAAATACTTCAGGAACTTCCAGTTCAAATAATCTCTCCAAAAAGACAGTTGAAATTCTGGAAATAATAATTCTTGGATTGCTATTTAGCATTTCTACTCTTAATACAACAGCTCTAATTGTGTCCCCTTTCTTGAAATAATCAGCGGGTATTTGCTCAGATTTAGGAAGAATTAACTCATTGCCTTCATCATCTAATATAAGGATCTCCTTTTTCCATACCTGATAAACTTCTCCACCAACAATTTCACTTACTCGGTCTTTATATTTTTTATAGATATCATCTTTTTCTAATTCCAATACTCTAGATATCAATGTTTGTCGTGCAGCTAAAATTGCTCTTCTACCGAAGTCTTCCATTTTAACCTCCTCTATTGCTTCCTCCCCAACTTCAAAATCATCTTCAATCTTCAAAGCATCTTCAAGACTAATTTCTAAAACAGGATCTTCTACTTTGCCATTTTTTACGATAGTTCTCCTATGCCAGATCTCTAAATCCCCATTATCTGTATTAATAATTACATCGAAACTTTCATCTGATCCGTATTTTTTCCTCAACATGCTTCTAAAGACATCCTCTAGGACACTGATCAAAGTTGCTCTGTCAATGTTCTTTAACTCCTTAAATTCCGAGAACGAGTCAATTAAATTAACTGGTGCTTCCATAACTTTAAAATGATATTTCTAATTTAGTTTGTTTTATATTCTCAAATAGGTATTCTTTTAACTCAACTGATTTACCCTGGCTATCTTCCTCATCAATAAGTATCTTTTCAGTATCTACTTTTTCTAATTTACCTTTGGTAATAGTACCATCTTGTAATACAACTTCTACTTTTTTGCCAACATTCTTAACATATTGCCTGTTTAACCTTAAAGGCCTTCCTAAACCTGACGATGTTACCTCTACCTCATAATCATCTAAAATCCCCTCATCTTCAAAGCTAGCTCTTAAAAACTTGCTTACCTTAGTGCATTCTGCAATAGTAATTCCATTATCACCATCTAGATAAACAGTAATTTTTTGCTTGTGTATCTCAATATCTACTAAAAAGATACTCTCTTTAGCTAAAAACTTCCTTATTACTTCGTCTAACCTTTGCTCAATCATGGTTTATTATCTACTAAAAGAGGGGACTCGATGTCCCCTCTTAATTAAATTCATATTTAAAAACCAGTGCAAATTTACAAGTTTTTTTAGATTTTTCAAATAGAAAACTTGCATTTCTATATTGCTACTCCATCATATCACTTATATCAACGTTGTTTTCATATATTTTCACTAGTGTTTCATCCTTTTCATTGGATTTAATTGACTCTACTATCTCTTCTATTTTGCTAATATTTTCTCTGGCATTTTTTAACTTATCTGTAGCTTCTTTATTAGCAGATATCTCTTCTACTTTGTTATTTAACATACCATTGGCAACTACTTCATCCTCTCTATATTTAGTTAAAACTTTGGTTAATGACTGTGTTGCGGCATACCTGTTTAGCCAGTTCTTATTGTTAGTTCCAATATCCTGAAGAACTTCTAAACTGCCAGCAATCACTTCATCATTCATTTTAGATAAAAAGTCTCCGTAATCGGCAATAATCAGATATCTGCTTCTTGTATTCTTATCTCGGATAATATCCAGCAAGTATGCATTGTTAGATTCGTCTCCATGTTTTAAATATATTTTAGCAATCTTCCTATTAAGTTCGTCATTGTCTTCCTTTTTTACCAAAATGTCAGCTTGGGCTTTCCCCTTTTCAGGTGATAACTTTGTTAAGGATTGTAATGCAGAAGCGATAACCATGTATGAACTGTCTTTCTCTATAGTGGATTCAAAAATACCAATGAGATCTGTATCTTCATATTCCTCTAATCTTTCTATAGCTACAGATCTGACCTCCGAATTTTTATCTGATTTAGCCAATTTCACTAACATATTTTTTATCACTTCTGAAGAATCCTGCGAAATATCAATTTCATCAACTGCAAAAATTCTTAATCCCCAAAATTTATCATTTAATGCCTTTATTAGAATGCTTTGAGATACTCCATAAGTTCCTTCATCTACTATATACTCCAGCGCCTCAGACTTATCTAAATAATAAGTAGTGTTATAATACTGATAAACCCATTGCTCAATAGGCTTGAAAATATCTTTGGTTCCTAAAAGAACTTTTTCAGCATCAAAATTTACTAATAAAGGTTCCGAATAAGCTGGAAGGTTAAACTCGCTATTTTTTTCTTCAATTTTAATTGAATGCCTCATCACTGTGTCTTTATAATACAAATCCACATCAAGTGGTAGTTTAAATAAGGGAGCTTTTGTTAAATCTTGTAACTGAACTACATTGATATTAATTTGTTGAGCTTGCTCATTATATTTTATATCTACTTCTAACTCCGGATGTCCCGCACTTAAAAACCATTGATCAAAAAACCAATTCAAATCTTCACCTGACACTTCTTCAAATGCAATTCTTAGATCGTGTACCTCAGCGGTTTGAAAACGATGCTTAGTCAAATAGCTTTTAATTGCTTCAAAAAATGCCTCATCTTCCAAGTAGTTTCTGAGCATATGCAAAATACGGCCTCCTTTGTCATAAGAATGCGCATCAAACATATCCTCTCTGTCATCATAATAATATCTTATTAAATTTACTTTTTTAAATCTGGCCTCCGACAAATATCCATACAAGAAATCTTCTAGCTTATATTGGGCTACATCCAATCCGAACTTATATTCATACCAGAGATATTCACCGTAAGTGGCAAAAGATTCATTCAAGGCCAAATTTGCCCACGACTCACAGGTTACTAAATCACCAAACCATTGATGAAAAAGTTCATGCGCAATATAATCTTCAAAGTCCCCATCCATATACTCCCTTTCCGTTTGTTGGATCTTTTCAATAATTACTGTAGCTGATGTATTTTCCATTGCACCAGAAACAAAATCCCTAACAACCACCTGTGAATATTTTTCCCAAGGATAATTTACTCCAAGTATGTTCGAATAAAACTCAAGCATTTCCGGAGTATTCCCAAATATCATATCTACATATTTTTCATATTCTTTCTCTACATAATAACTTACTTCAATGTCATTCCATTCCTCTTTTACAACTGTATAATCTCCAATAGCAATCATCGCAAGATATGGTGAATGAGGTAATGTTTGTTTCCAATAATCTGTTCTGGTACCATCCCCATTTATGATTGAATAGATCAAAAGTCCATTGGATAGAGTTTTGTATTTTTCGTCTACAGTAAGATATATCTCCTGCGTCATCTTTTCATTAGGAGCATCTATTGTCGGAAACCAACAAGAGTTAGCTTCGGTTTCGCCTTGAGTCCAAATTTGCATAGGTTTATCTTCCTCTTTACCATCATGATTAACAAAATAAAGCCCCCTATCTTCAGTGATGGCTTCACTTCCTTCAACTTCTAATTCATACGTTTTAGCAGTATATTCAATGAATAAATCGAAAGTATCATTGCGGGAATATTGTTTATCCAAAAATACTTTGATCATTAAGCTATCATAATCATAACTCAACTTTTGATTGCTATCACTTAACATCAGCTCAACGCTATGAATATTCATTCCCTTCGCATCAAGGCTAAACTCGTTGATCGGATAGAAATATGGCACAAATTGAAGCTCAGCCTTCCCATTCACATACCTGTTGCTCCAATCAAATGTGAGATCCAATTTGGTGTGGATCAGGTCGACTACCCTTTTTTCAGAAGGTTTATAAATCTTCTCGACACGATCCTCAATTACCTGAACAGTATCCAAGAAAACGCTATTTGCAGAGCTGCCTATTTTCTTATTTGTAGAGCACCCAGCAAAAAATAAGACTGTAAATAAAAAAATAAAACAGCGCATTGAGGTAGTAGGGTAATTTTTATTTTCTTGCAAACTATTATATAAGTATGTGAATGTTAACATTTATTAAGTTATCCCAAATTACTTATATTCGCCAAATAGGCGGGGCAAATTTATGTATAAAATAACAGTAAATAACAAAGAAA
>JAESSM010000201.1 GCA_016764115.1 Bacteroidia bacterium
AACTAGAACTTTCATTAAATTTATTATCCAATTCAAAGAAAGCACCTTCAACTAAGCTATCTAAAAAAAAAGCACTAGTAACGGCAGGTCCCACATTTGAAGCAATAGATCCAGTTAGATTTATTGGTAATCATTCATCAGGTAAAATGGGAGTAGCAATCGCTAATGAGCTTGCTGATCGAGGTGTCGCTGTTGATTTGATATTGGGTCCTTCGGATATTGAAGTTTCTAATAAAAATATTAATTGCATAAGGGTAACTAGTGCTGCAGAAATGCATCAATATTCAATGGACAGATTTAATGATGCGGATATTGCGGTTTTGGCTGCTGCTGTTGCTGATTATACTCCCAAAAATGTATCCAATTCAAAGATCAAAAAAGCAAATGGAATTATGACTTTGGAGCTAACCAAAACGAAGGATATTCTTAAGGATTTGGGAAAGGCTAAAACAAAAGATCAACTACTAGTTGGATTTGCCTTAGAAACGAATAATGAATTAGAAAACGCATCAAAGAAACTAAAAGAAAAGAACCTGAACTTTATTGTATTGAACTCTTTGAATGATGATGGTGCAGGGTTTGAATTTGATACCAATAAAATTACCATTCTTGATGATAGCAATAATGTTGAGAAATTTGAGTTAAAGGCAAAGATTGAGGTAGCAAAAGATATAGTCGACAAAATCACATCATATTTATAACATATTGGATGTATAAGTCAGTTTTATTCCTCTTTAGTTTTCTGGTTTCTGTTTCGTTATCTGCCCAAGAGCTTAATTGTACTGTTCAGATAGAATCCCAACAAATTCAATCAAGTGATAAGCAAGTATTTAAAACTTTGCGGCAGGTTGTCACCGAGTTCATGAACAATAAAAAATGGACTAATGATGTAATCAAAAATAATGAACGTATTGAATGTACGATAGTTATTACTATAAGCGATTGGGATAAGGTAGATCAATTTGCTGCGACTGCGATCATACAGTCGAGTAGGCCAATTTATGGGTCTACATACAGTTCACCTATTCTTAATTTTAAAGACAAATACTGGGACTTTAGATATCTTGAACATCAAGCATTAGAGTTTTCGGAGTCAGAATTTACAACCAACCTTACTTCATTACTCGCCTTCTATGCTTACTTAATTATTGGCCTGGATTACGACACTTTTTCTCCTGAAGGCGGTACTCCATATTTACAAAAAGCACAAACTGTAGTTGACAATGCTCAAAATACAAATCGCTCAGGATGGAAGCCTTATGAAAATTCAGAGAACAGGTATTGGATTATCGAAAACTTGTTGAACTCAGATTTTAAACCTATGCGTAATCTTTTTTATTCCTACCACAGAAAAGGGTTTGATGAAATAAAAGAGAATGACATGGAAAAAAGTAGAAAAGTGATTACTGCAGGCCTAAAAAAACTGAAGATAGTAAAAAACAAATATCCAAATTCATTTCTAATGCGGTTGTTCTTTATAGCGAAAGCTGATGAATTAGTAGATTTTTATACAAAAGCGACACCTGTGGAAAAATCGGCTATAGCAAATCTCCTAGGAGACTTGGACCCTTCCAATTCCATAAAATATCAGGGACTTAAAAAGAAATAAACGGAAACGTTTTCTTTTATCGAATCAACAAATTTCACGGACTATTTTTTAGTTTTGTAAAATCATTTATTTGCAAAACCAGTTATATGTTAGTTAGCTTAAATATTCAGAATTATGCCATCATTGATCATGTTGGAGTTAAGTTTTCTGAAAACCTTAATATTATTACAGGTGAAACCGGTGCGGGTAAATCCATATTAATAGGAGCATTAGGATTGATTTTAGGTGAACGGGCGGACACCAAGGTATTATTAAAAAAAGAGAGGAAATGTGTAATAGAAGGAGCTTTTAATATCGCAAGACTAGGCTTAAAACCATTTTTTAATGAGTATGAGTTGGATTATGAAGATGTGACGATTGTCAGAAGAGAGATCAATCAATCCGGAAAATCCAGAGCGTTTATCAATGATACACCTGTTAATTTAAATCAATTGAAGGAGTTAGGGGCTAACCTTGTGGATATCCATTCTCAACATCAAACCCTCAATTTAAAATCCTTTAGTTTTCAACTTTCCGTGTTGGATTCATTTACCGGACATATTCCATTGGTAAAAGAATATTCAGAGAAGTACCAAAAGTATTTAGAAACAACAGTTAAATTAAATCAATTGCTTGAAAAGGAAAGCAATTCTATGGCTGATATGGATTATATCCAATTTCAGTTAGAAGAATTGACATCAGCTAACTTAGAAGTCAATGAGCAAGAAAAATTAGAATCTGAATTAAAAACTGCTGAACATGCAGAGGAGATCAAGCAAAAGTTAGCGGCTTGTCATGATGCCTTGACTAATGAGGATAATTCAGTTATTACCCAGCTTAACGTACTAAAAGATCAGGTTTCTAGCTTATCTAACTACAGTGATGATCTATCTGAGATCTATAGTCGTTTAAACAGCTTGTGTATTGAACTGGAAGATATAAGCTCAGAGATTGGTTCTAAACAACAAGATGTCGATTATGAACCAGAAATGCTCGCAGAGCTAAATGATCGACTGAGCACGATCTATAGATTGCAACAGAAACACAATGTCCAATCAATTGAAGAATTAATTAGACTTGCAGATAAGCTCTCAAATCAGGCTTCAGGGGTTAATTCACTTAAAGAAGAAATTGAACAATTAGAAAAAGATATCCGAAACCAGAAAAAGGAGTGTTTAGCTTTAGCGGATAAAATTTCAAATGGAAGAAAAAGTAAAATCGCAGAGCTTGAAGATAGCGTTCATCTACTTTTGGAGGAATTAGCGCTTCATAATTCTACATTTAAAATAGACCATACTTCTTTAGAAGAAGATCAATTAAACAAGTATGGGAAAGACAACCTTAAATTCTTGTTTTCTGCAAACAAAGGAGTAAACCCTATGGAAATTGGAGAGGTTGCTTCAGGAGGTGAGCTATCAAGATTAATGTTGGCAATTAAATCCTTAATTACAGAATCGGCATCGCTTCCCACAATTATTTTTGATGAAATTGATACAGGTGTATCAGGAGATGTAGCATTTAAGGTGGGTGGTGTTATAAATGCGGTTTCTGAAAACCACCAGGTTATTTCAATCACTCATCTACCACAAATTGCGTGCACTGGTGACACACATTTATTTGTATATAAGGAAGAAGTGGAAAATACTACCAAGACTTTTATCAAACAATTAAATCAGGATGAGCGGATTGTAGAAATTGCAAAAATGATAGGAGGAGAAAAACCAACTGCTACAGCAGTTGAAAATGCTAAAGAATTATTGTCAAATTAAATGAGTAG
>JAESSM010000202.1 GCA_016764115.1 Bacteroidia bacterium
AATATCTTATAATTGGACAGAAAAGAAGCAAAATAGACCGATGTAGTAATATCGAATGGATTACTGAAAAATTTGAAGACAATGTCAGGAAATAGAGTTACATCTCTTCAACATCCTTTTTAAACTGCTCTATCCTCTCCCTGATCTTCTTTCTTTGGGCTTTGATGATGCGCTTCTTGAGTTTACCCTCAAAGAATTGATGTAATGGAAACATCAAACCTGCAATGCCTGCATTGAAAAGAAGTTTGTATCCAGGTGCACCACCAGTATATTGTTCTATGTGTGGATCAGCTAAGACAAGCACAAACTCAAAGAGAATAAGGAAGGATATAAATATAATTCCCTCTACATCTTTTGGTCTGACTTTTACAAAGCCTAGCATCAATACACCGCCAAAGAGTATTAAAATCCCAATGAAGATAGCAGAGTAATGCAGGTTATTTCTCCTGCTCTCTGCCAACTGCAACTGCCTGCTTCTTTCTTTTTCCTGTTGCTTTTTTATGATTTGTTCTTTCTCGTATTCATATTTCATTTGTTGGCGGATGGTGGCTTTGGTGTTTTCCTCATTAATAATACTGTCCCGCATTTGTATTTCCAATTCATACATTGTAAGGGCATCTTCAAACTTGCCTTGAGTTATATAAACATCACTCAACAAACTTGCCGCACGTTTAATATATTCCACATGTCCAATCTCCTTAGATACCAGCAAAGCTTCCAATCCACTCTTCAATGCATCTTCAATCTGTCCTAACTTAAACTGCCAACTACCAATTCTTGAATAATCATCAGAAATTCTTGCTTTATATTTCAATTCTTTAGCCAACCTCAACCCCAACTTTAAAAACTTCATGCCTTTATCTATACTATCAAGATTACATAGTACATTTCCAATATTATGATAAGAAACTGCCATCCCTTCTTTATCCTTTATCTCTTCTCTTAACTTCAAACTAAAATAATAATATTTCAAAGCCTCCTGATAGTTACCGGGATCAAACTCTCCTTGCTTATAATAGCTAACCCCAATATTGTTATATGAATAAGCCATCCCTTCTTTATCATTGATCTCTTCTTGAATCTTCAAACTCAAAAAGTAATATTCCAAACCCCTCTTGGTCTCCCCTTGATCATCATAAATGCCGCCAATATTGTGATAAGTGGAAGCCATCCCCATTTTATCATGATCTCTTCTTTAATCTTCAAACTCAAAAAGTAGTATTCCAAGGCCATTTCAATCTCCCCTTGATCTTTATAAATATACCCTATATTGTTATAAGCATCAGCTAATCCTTTTTTAAACAACTTAACTAATTCATCATTCAAGATAGTTTTTTGTTTCAGGTTTTTTTCACCAATTTTCGCAGAAATCTTCATCAATATCAAAGCAGAATCTGGATTGGATAAATAAATTGTACTAGCCCAATTACTCAGGGCATTTATTTTGGTGGTATCGTGTTTAGCAGTTTGGTACTCGATTTTAAGAAACCCAATAGTTTGATTATACTCACCTGATCTTTTAGAAGTTTGTGCAAACAGAAGTGGGTTGATAAACACCAATCCAAGGAACATTAATGCTTTAACTTCTTTACTTATTTTCTCTTTCCCCCCTCCAACTAATTTCTTCTTGAGCCTCTTTTCAAAAAACTGATGCAAAGGAAAAATCAATCCTGCTAAGACTGCATTTAGTATCAGTTTGAAGATAGGAGCACCTCCTGTATATTCATCAACAAATGGATCTAACAGCACTAATAAGAACTCAAATAAAATGAGGAAAGAGAGGAAGATAATTGCTTCTGCTCCCTTAGGAGGAACTTTCACAAATCCCAGCATTAATACCACACCAAAGAGTAAAAACATTCCAATAAATATCCCTGCATAATGAAGATCATCTCTTCTGCTTTGAGCTTCCGTGGCTAATCTTAGTTGTTCTTTCTCTTCTTGTTCTTTGATTATTTCTTCCTTTTCATATTCATATTTCATTTGTTGCTTAATGGTAGCTTTGGTGTTTTCTTCGTTCACAATGCTATCCCTCATTTCTATTTTCAGTTCATACATGTCAAGTGCATCTTCAAATTTGCCTTGCTTTTTGTAAACATCACCCAGGAACTCTGCCGCCAACTTCATATATTCTACATGCCCAATCTCCTGAGCCACCGACAAAGCTTCCAGCCCACTTTTCAATGCATCATCAACTTGTCCCAATGTTAACTGCTGACCACTAATAGAAGTCAAACTAAAAGACACCCCGGCCTTATATCCCAATTCCTTATACAATCCCAAGCCCAACTCGAGATATTTCATTCCTTGATCTGATCTGCCCTGGCCACACAATACAGCTCCAATATTATGATAAGAATCAGCCATTCCTTTCTTATGCTTAATCTCTTCACAAATCTTTAAACTCAAAAAGTAATATTCTAGCCCTTTTTCAATCTTACTTTGATTACAATAGATAACCCCAATATTATTATAAGAATGAGCCATTCCATATTTATCCTTGATCTCTTCTCTGATCTTTAAACTCAAAAAGTAGAATTCCAACGCCTTTTCAATCTCTCCTTGATTGCTATAGATAAACCCTATATTGTTATAAGCATAAGCCATCCCCTTTTTATCCTTGACCTCTTCCTTGATCTTTAAACTCAAAAAGTAGTATCCCAAGGATTTTTCAATCTCCCCTTGATTATTATAGATATGCCCTATATTATTATAAGCAGAAGCCAATCCCTCTTTAATCAACCGTTCTTTATTAGAAAAAGTTGCCGCATCCACCCCATCCCCATAGCTATTGGAAGCTTTTGGGATTTCAGCCTTCTTTTTTTGTGCTATTTCAGCCAACAAAACCTCAAAAATGAGCGCAGCTTCCGTACTATATTTCAAGTGAAGTTGTAGATTACCTTGTTGTACATAGATATAACCCAGATTCACAAGTGCTTCTGCCTTTCTTTTTTGAAAACAGCTAATTTCAAACTCATTGAATTTTGAATGATTGGTTAAACATTCATTGGCAATATCTATTGCTATTTTCCAAAGAGTAAGAGCAGAATCAGGATAACTCAAATAGATTTCTTCTCCCCATAGGAGTAGAGTATTTATCTTGGTAGTGTCGTGGGTAGCTGTTTGGTAAGCAATTTTAAGGGAATCTATTTTATCCTGATCATGAGCAGAACCCTTGCTAAAAGAGAACAGCACTAATAGAAAGTAAAACCAAGATTTCCTGAGCATAGCATTAAGGATAATTTGATTATCCTAAAGATGGGGAATTAGAAAGGGAAAGGCAAATTGTATGAACTACTCTTAATTCAAGTTCATAAAGAATGTTGAATTTTGGGCATAAAAAAACACCAAACAATTTTAATCATTTGGTGCTTTAACTTAGTAATAAAAATTTTAGTTTCGTAGTGATTAAAAATCCTTTCTAGCTTAGTTTTAATCAATACTGA
>JAESSM010000203.1 GCA_016764115.1 Bacteroidia bacterium
TTATTTCAAAGAAAGAAATTGATATGATGAAAGATGGTGTAGGGATCATTAATTGCGCAAGGGGTGGGGCTGTTAACGAAAAAGACCTTTTGGAAGCGTTAAATTCTGGTAAAGTTGCATTTGCGGGGTTAGATGTTTTTGAAGATGAACCAACTCCAAACCAAGAACTTTTAGCACACCCAAATGTTTCCATATCTCCTCATATTGGTGGTTCTACTATCGATTGTCAGGAAAGAATTGGTAATGAATTGGCTGATAAAGTAATTCAGTATTTTAACGAGTTGACTCCAGTAGAATCCTAACCCAGATAAACTGCAAATTTCAATTTCCAAATAACAAACAAATTCAAAGCACTAAATTCGAAATCCTAAACAGTTCCAAATTATAAAATTAAATGACCATAACCGTATAGTTTATCTTATTGTATATTGTTTTGATATTTGAGAATTAAAATTTAGATATTGTTTAGAGTTCAGGTATTCGAATTTCGGATTTATTTGAAATTTGATGCTTGTTATTTGGGATCTGTTGCCAAAAAAATACACGAATGTTAGAAAATAAGACACTAGAATCCATAAAAATATTGTTATGGCAATCTTAAAACCATTTAAAGGAATTCGTCCTGTAAAGGAAAAAGCAGAAAAGGTGGCATCACGTCCATACGATGTTCTGAATTCGCAAGAGGCAAGAGTTGAGGTTGATGGAAACCCCGATTCATTTTTACATGTATTAAAACCTGAGATCGATCTACCTGAGGGTACAGATGTGTACAGTCAGGAAGTTTATAACAAGGGGAGGGAAAACTTTAACACAATGTTACGGGAAGGTGTTTTAATGCAGGATGATACAGAATGCCTTTATGTATATGCGCAAAAAATGAATGGCCAAACACAATATGGCTTAGTTGGTTGCGCATCAGTGGAGGATTATTTTAATGATGTTATTAAAAAGCATGAGTTGACCAGGCCTGATAAGGAAAAAGACAGGATGACACATGTTGATGTAACCAATATCAATGCAGGTCCCGTATTTTTAACTTATCCTGATGTATTAGAAATGGATGATATAATTAATGATATTATTCAAAACGATCCTGAATACGATTTTACAGCAGTCGATGGCATTCGGCATACACTTTGGGTGGTTGGAGATGATGATCATATAAATAAATTGGTTGATTTATTTGATCAGGTTCCAGCTACTTACATTGCTGATGGGCATCACCGAACTGCTTCTGCAGCTTTGGTAGGAAAATCGAGGAAGGAGAACAATCCCAGCCATAATGGGGATGAAGAATATAACTATTTTCTTGCTGTTCATTTTCCTGCAAGCCAGTTAAACATTATTGATTATAACAGGGTTGTTAAAGATTTGCATGGACTTACATCAGAAGAATTCATTCAAAAACTATCTGAAAATTTCGAGGTCAATGAAGTTGGAAGCGAGCAATTTAAACCATCTCATTTACATGAATTTGGAATGTATATGGATGGCAAATGGTATTCTCTTAAAGCCAATGAAGAAACCTATGATGACAATGATCCAATTGGTGTTTTGGATGTTACCATACTATCAAATCAGATATTAGATCCAATTTTAGCAATTAAAGATTTACGAACCGATAAACGTATTGACTTTGTTGGTGGAATAAGGGGATTAGGTGAATTGGAAAAACGAGTTGATTCAGGAGAAATGAAAGTAGCTTTTGCTTTGTTCCCTGTCAGTATCGAGCAACTAATCAATATTTCAGACACCAACAATATCATGCCACCAAAAACTACATGGTTTGAACCGAAGTTAAGAAGTGGACTAATTGTACATAGTCTGAATTGAGATTAAATAAGCTAAAATGAGAATTGAGCATTGAAAATTGAACATTGAGAATTTGTTGATCTATGATTTAGCTGAGGTTGCAAATATTGGTAATCCCTCCAAATTTTCACTTGGGTTTTAAATGGTTCCTGCCAATCCCTTGAGTTGATCTAAGTAGGATTTTTCTACATTGTATCCGAGATACTGTGCCTTGCTTGCATCCTGATAAGCTTCAGTATAATTTTCTAATCCAAAATTCGCTAAGGATTTCAAATAATGTAGTTTAGAATTATCTGGTGCCTCTGTTAAAGCATCATTATAGTTCTTAACCGCATTAAGGTTGTCTCCCTTTTTATAATAGGCTAAGCCCATATTCATTTTGGCATCCATGTTATCTGGTTGGAGTGTAATTACAGTTGTAAAATCCTGGATGGCAAGATCATACTTCGCGGCTTTATCTGTATATACAATACCACGGTTCATGTATGCCTCAACATAAGTGCTGTCAAGTTCTATTGCTTTTGTGTAATCTTTTATTGTTTGGTCCACATCTCCCTTTTTAGAATAAGAAATACCACGGTTAAAAAAGAACTTGAAATATTCTGGATCGATTTCCAATCCTTTATTAAAATCTACAATAGCTAAATCGTATTGCCCCAAGTTGTTGTAGATCAATCCCCGGTTGTTGTAATACCTTGTTGATGTTGGGTCAAGTTCAATTGTTTTATCGCAGTCTTTTAATGCTAACTTTAGTTTACCTGCCTCTCCCAACGCAAGCGATCGATTTGAGTAGGCTACTTTTTCTTCTGGGTATTTATCCAATACATCTGTCCACATACTAACGCTATCTTTCCAAATTCCGCACCGTTCCCAACTCCATACCGGCATACCAATACCAAAAACCAGGATTACAATTAAAACCAATGATCGGATCAATGGTGAATATTGATTTTTGTTTTGATAAACATGAGCCATACCAATGCTGATTGGAAGTAGTAATCCCAAATGAGAAAGATAAGTATATCGATCTGCCATAAGGTATGGGCTGTCTACAGGAATTAATCGTAAAACAGGTCCTATTGTGATTAAATAAAACCCAAATCCAAACAAAATAAGCCTGCTTTTTCTTGAAAAATAAATAGCCAACCCAGCTAATAAAAGAGCGATTGGCAAATAAATATATAACCAACCAGGAAGGCTCCCATCAACTTTTTGAATGAGTGGGTAAAAAGGACTTAAATCTGTAGGAATTAGAAGTTTATACATATGAAATATGAAACTATAGCTTGCAATGAAAAATCTTTCTATTAATGTGTAAGTAACAATGTAGTCTTGCTCCCCATAACGAGCTGACATAAGAACTTTGACAATTAGTATCATCAAAATGAAATAAGGTATCTTTTCAAGAAATAATCGCTTGTTGATCTTTCGTTCTTTTAAGTAATCTATAAGAAATAGAGTTGGAGCCAGGGTAATTCCAGCACCCTGAGATACAATAGAAAAAGCGAAGAAAATGATTGATAAGGTGTAGAACAATATTTTCTTATCGTGAAAAACATATTTGTAATAACAAATTAGGGATAGTAAATAGAATAATGTACATAGAAGCCATGAACGGCCAGTGATCCAGCCAACTGCCTCCACATGCATTGGGTGTAGTGCAAAAACCGCTGTGGTAATTGTGGAAGCCATTAAATTTTTAGAAAACCCGAAGATCATCCAAAACACTAAAATAGTGTTGATTAAATGTAGGTAAACATTATGCTTATGAAATATGTTGGCATCCATGCCATATATGTTGTATTCTGTTGCCCAGGTTAAATATGCACCAATCGACACACCTTTTATTTTGGTAGCTGAGTTTAGAACATTGTCAAAAGACAAGTTTGTGATAAGCGGATTGTGGGTTAGTACGCGTGTATCGTCCCAGTTAGAAAATTCCCCTTCAAAAAGTGGTTGGAAAGAAAAGTAGGTAACCACTAAAATAATTCCAAGGTAAAACCATGGAGATTTTACAAAATCAAATTGTGCACTCTGTTCTTTAGATTGATGGTGATGAACGTGAGCCTTTTTCTTGGATTTGGCTTTTTTCACGTAGCTAATTTACAAATAACGAATTAATACGAATCAACGAATATACTAATTAACGAATCATCGATTAATAGTTGATCACTTGCTCTACAATATTCTCAGGAATTTCTCTTTGGTTATATTCCTGATCACGTAGTTGAGGTTCAAATCCTGCTTCTTTAATAGACTCTTGAATGGTTTTATAGGTGAATCTGTGTGGCGCGCCTGCTGCTGAAACCACATTTTCTTCTATCATTATGGATCCAAAATCATTTGCACCACCATGCAGACATATTTGGGCCGTTTTCCCACCAACTGTTAACCATGATGCTGCGATATTAATAATATTTGGAAGCATGATACGGCTTAAAGCAATCAGTCTTATATAGTCTTCAGAAGTGGTAGCATTTTCAACACCTCTTATTTTGTTTAATAAAGTGTCAACATCCTGGAAAGTCCAAGGTATAAAGGCTAAAAATCCTTTGGAATCTTCTGGTTTTTCGCTTTGTACCTGTCGTAATTGAACGAAATGTTCAAATCTTTCTTCGATGGTTTCGACATGCCCAAACATCATTGTTGAAGTTGTGGTAATATTTAATTGGTGTGCAGCTCTCATAACATCTAGCCATTGCTGGCTGTTACATTTGCCCCTTGATATCAACCTGCGCACTCTGTCGGTCAAAATTTCAGCACCAGCTCCTGGCAAAGTATCTAGTCCCGCTTCTTTTAATTGGTATAGTGTTTCTGCATGATTTAAGCCTTCAAGTTCAGAAATGTGATGAACTTCAGGAGGTCCTAATGCGTTTAGTTTGAGGTTTGGATAATAACTTTTTAATTCCTTAAATAGATCAGTATAAAACTTCAGGCCAAGTTCAGGATGATGTCCCCCTTGAAGTAACAATTGATTCCCACCGTATTTAAATAATTCTTCAATTTTTTCTTTGTACTCATCTATTGTCGTAATATAACCTTCTTTATGGCCTGGTGGTCGAAAGAAATTACAAAACTTGCAGTTTGCAATACATACATTGGTTGTATTTGCATTTCTATCTATCTGCCAGGTAACTTTGTTATCAGGTTTTTGAGCTTTACGAAGTTCATTAGCAACATGCATAAGCTCTGTTGTTGGAGCATTTTCGTGCAAAAAAACACCTTCTTCAACGGAAAGAAATTCAAATTGTAGGGCTTTACTATAAAGTGTATCTAGTTGCATACTATCAAAAGTTTGATTTTTTTGAAATTTCAAACTTTTCTTAAAAATTGCGTTTTGACTATTAAATTCGTATTTTTGCGGCTCAAAGGTACGATTAATAATCATTTTAATTAATTAGTGATGAACCTTTCAATAAAGAAAATTGATAAGATAGCAGGTAAAGATAGCATTGTTCTGATCGGTAATAAGAAGAGTACTTGGACAGGTTATGGCTTGCGTCCTAAAGAGATGAAATATATCGCATCTCAA
>JAESSM010000204.1 GCA_016764115.1 Bacteroidia bacterium
ATGCGAGGATTATCAGTTGTCGGACACCTCGCAACTGGCACGTGGCATGGTGTTATTACCCAAACCATTGCATCAGCTCAATACTTTGAGCTGTTCTGAGGTGTCCGACAACTCCTCCTGCATGACGTGTGAGATCGGTGGGTGTGTTACATTGGATCTACATCTATATGTACTGTAACCACCCTGTTTTCTTTTTGAGTTCTATATTCCTGCAAGATATCAGACAAGTCAGATTTAGCAGCTTTGACTGATGCATTCTTTTCTAACTTCAGCAGGATGTTCTTCAAGTATCTGTTTTTGATCCGCTTTATTGGCGGAAATTCCGGGCCAAGTATTTTTCCTGCAAACTTCTTATGCAACATATACCTTAGCCTGCCCATTGCCAGGTTTAAAATACGAATATCCCTATGTTTCAACGTTATTTTTACCAAACGGTAAAATGGAGGATATTTATAGTTTTTGCGCTCTTTGATCAGGTGATCATACATTCCCAGGTAATCATTATTCAAAACAAATCGAATAATTGGATGTTCCGGCTGATATGACTGGATGATCACCTTGCCTCTTTTGTTCTTCCTTCCTGATCTGCCGCTTACCTGCGCCATTAATTGATAAGCATGCTCAAATGCCCGAAAATCGGGAAAGTTCAACAATGAATCAGCACTTAATATTCCAACCAAACTCACATGAGCAAAGTCCAGCCCCTTAGTCACCATTTGTGTTCCCACCAAAATATCTATCTCCCGCTCATCAAAATCATTTAATATCTTTTCATAACTGTATTTTGATCTTGTTGTATCAATGTCTAATCTTTTAATTGTCGCGTCAGGAAAAAATACTTTTAATTCATCTTCTATTTTTTCCGTTCCAAATCCTTTCAATTCATATGTTTGTTGCGCACAGGCCAAACAATCACTCGATGCGTTTTGCGCAGCACCACAATAATGACAACGCAATTGCCTCGCAAATTTGTGGTAGGTCAAGCTTACATCACAATTATTACAATGGGGGACAAAACCACAACTTGAACATTCTAAAAAAGGTACGTACCCTCTCCTGTTTTGAAATAAAATAACTTGCTCCTTGTTATTAAGAGCCTCTGTAATATGATTTATAAGCACAGAGCTATAATGAGATCTTATCTTTCTTTTCCGTATTTCCTCTATCAAATCAACAGTTACTATTTCAGGAAGTTTTACACTCCCATATCTTTCAGATAGACGTACGTAGCAAAATTTGCCAATTTGCGCATTATAAAAATTCTCAATAGAAGGAGTTGCAGTTCCAAGCAATACCTTAGTATCTGTAACTTGTGAATAATAAATAGCGGTGTCCCTAGCATTATACCTTGGAGCAGGATCAAATTGCTTAAAAGTATTTTCATGTTCTTCATCTACAATTATTAACCCCAATCTTTCTATTGGCAAAAACAGGGCGGATCGTGCCCCCAGCATTATTTCTATTTCACCTTTTAACACTTTGTTCCAAAGCTCTACCCGTTCGTTATCATTAAATTTGGAATGATATACACCGACCTTGTCTCCGAAATGTTTTCTTAACCTGTTAATTATTTGAGTTGTGAGTGCTATTTCAGGAAGTAAATACAGTGCTCGTTTACCTTTAGCAAGGGTTTCTTTAATAAGTTTAATATATATCTCCGTTTTCCCACTTCCGGTTTCTCCATGAAGTAATACTACATTTTGCTTCTCAAACATATTGTGGATCTCATTCAAGCATTCGGTTTGAGATCCACTTAAAACCAGTTCACTTAGTTCATCACTATCTTCATTAACTAACCTGTCTACGTCTTTTTCTATTAGATTAAATATTCCCTTATTCACCAATCCTTTTAAAGCTGCTGCTGAAATATTACTTTCATTAAGCAAAACACTTTTTTTTATTTCCCTATTTATTACATTTCCGTTTGAGCTTTCTAAACTGTTATTAATATTTATATAGCTCATCAACAGCTCCAGTTGTTTTGGTGCTCTTTCCAATTCCTGAAAAGCAGTTTCTAATTTCTCCTTTATAAGATATTCCTCACTTAACTCTATAAAAAATGCTCGTTTAGGTTTGTATTTTTTGATCAATTCTTCAGTAGTAAATACTACGCTTTTGTTGATCAAAGACCGTATTATCGGGTAAATGGTTTTGACATCAAGAATTTCTGAGACTTTTTTCAAAGAAAGTTCTCCCTGATATCTCAATGCTTCAATAATTAAATATTCTTTTTCAGAGAGTTCAGTATTTTCCAGGTCAAATTCGGGATGCAACATTATTGAAGTTTCACTGGAAAGTTTTAATCCCGCTGGAAGTGCCACGTTCATTACCTCTCCCAGAGTGCACATATAATATTCAGCAATCCATTGCCATAACTGAATATGCTGCTCATATACAATTGGAGCCTCATCTAAAACGGAAATTAAATTCTTAGCTTCATAAAGTTCTGGTGAAACATATTTTATTTCCTTGATGATAGCTGAATAGATTTTCTTTTTACCGAATTGAACTTCTACTCTTTTACCAATTGCTACATCATCCTGAAATTCAACAGGTACTCGGTACGTATAAGTTTGTGAAAGCGGTAATGGAAGTATTACATCAACAAAACAACTTTTTCTATTTCCAGATTCGTGAATTCGTTTATTCGTAAATTCGTTTATTCGTGTATTCGTACTTAAATTAGAGCCATTTGTATTCATTCTATCAGCTATTGGCTATAAGCAATTAGCTTTCAATTAAATAATTTCGATATCAGCACTAGCCAGCCAACCCACTTTTCCATTTACTAATTTTATCTTATTCCATTCACCAACTTTATCAACTACTTCGACCTTAAGTCCCTCATGAATAATGAATAGATCGGTTCCATTCATATCAGGAGAGTTCTTCACATATACAATTGGAGAAAATACTATTGCTTTAGGATGGTTTAACTCCTCATCATATTGGCGCAAAGAAAAATTAAACGCTAATAACACGCATAAACCAAATACACACGACAACAAGAAGCCTATTCGCTTTACTCTTAGCATTTTTCCTGCTACAAATAATATTCCCGCTCCAAAAGCTAACCATAAAGAAATGATCAAAATCATAGACCACCCTGTTGAGTTTTGCAACCTACCCAACGAAGACCACCATTGCATTAAAAAAAGCTGGGGTAGGGGTTCTATCTTATCCAACACTCTAAGGTTTGCTAATTTTAAATTATAATCAACATCCTCATCATTGGGTTTAAGCGTTTTGGCCTTCTCGTAATACAGAATTGCCGCAGGAATTGAGTCCTTTGTGAAATATGAATTACCTAAATTGTAGTATAATTCTGCGGCAATATATCCGTTTTGTATAATCTCAGTATAAGTGGAAATAGCTTTATCATACTCCCCATTTCCAAAATATTCATTGCCCTTATCGAATCGAAGTTGCAACTCATCTGCATTCACATTAAATGTGAAGATCAAACAAATAATTATACATAAAACTCTCATTTTATACTTTTAACTGACTTTCAATTTCTGATATCAATCTTATCGATTCATTGTACATTTCTTTCATTTCACCACTACTCTCACTTGGTGAAAACCTTGACATTTCACATTTATTCAATGCCCCAATTAATTCCTGAACAACTTCTTTATTAATTTCTAAACTCAATAGTCTCTCTTCAATCAGATCTTTCGATAATTCTGATCCTGAAATGGTTAATCGATCACCTACATAACCCCATAGTGCTCTGGAAATTTCCTCATAAAATTTATCACGCTCATTACTTTTTAAATATTTGCCTGCTATTGAAAGATGTTTCTTAGCTAACTTCTTGGCATGACTACTTTTCACCAATGAACTATTCGAAGCAGATCGTTCATGCTTTTTCCAATAAAACACAAACCCTACAAACAATAACATTGGGAACAATGCAAGTCCATAAAACTTTGGTGATCCAAAAAATGGAGATTCTTGTCTATGAAAACTTACATCATTACTTTTTATAAATCGTATATCTTCACCAAGAAGTTCCAACTCCTCTTTGCTAAAACCTGATACAGCTCCACTCGTAACCACTTCATCTCCTGGAGTGGCATTGATAAAATACTCTTGGGTTGTTACTGTTACATATTTCTCACGTGAAGGATCAAAATATGTAAACTCAATCGGTTGAATATTATGCTTTCCTTCATGCCTAGGTATTAACAAGTATTCGAATGATTTACTTCCACTAATGATCTTTTTCTTTTTAGAAACATAATCAGTGATCTTAGGTTCATAAGTCTCAATAGTTTGCGGCAATTCTAATTCCGGTAAATCAAGCAGTTTTACGTTTCCACTTCCTGAAATTTTGATTCTCAATGTCACTGCTTCATTTGTTTTCGTTTCTTCTTTATCCAAAGAAGTTTGAATGTTAAATTTTCCTACTATTCCATTAAAAGAAGCTGGTTTGCCATAACTAGGTAAAGATTTTACTTCAACTTTAATTTTATTAGCAACAACATTTACACTTACATTTTTAGTGGAACTGAATCCGAAAAACGGGTTATTGAATAAATCATCAAATGCACTTCTCCTTTTGTTCACTCTTATTCTAGCCACAAATTCGGCTTCCATTGGTTCTATATCCAACTTTCCGGATCGCTGTGGAAATAAAGCAACTTGTTTAATTTCAACCACAGTGTATGGAACATCATTGATTGTTTCCTGATATGGCCTTTTCTTCCCTGGTAACTCTATATCCTGGCTCCAAAATCCAATGTATGCTGGTGATTTACTGATTTTCATATCAATAATATCAATTTTTGTATACAATTTGTATAAAACTGTAATCTGTTCCCCTTGGTACACTTTTGATTTATCTACTATAGCTCTTAGAAAAATATGTTCTTCTATGTTGTCAGCAACATCTCCACCACTATTCTTTCCTTTATTTTTTTTGGGGTTATTTTTCACTACCTCTATGGTAACAGGATTTGACCTCATTTGGGTACCATTGGCAACCACATAAGCAGGACCGATGACAAATTTTCCTTCTTTTACAGGTTGAAGAACATATATATACGAAACTGACTGAGTTGATACCCCATTAATAAATTGCATTGTA
>JAESSM010000055.1 GCA_016764115.1 Bacteroidia bacterium
ATATTCACAACCGGATAATAATCATAGGATTCCTGGCTGTGATAATTGTAAAAATATTCGAAACAGGTGGTTATATCTTCAGATAATTTTTCCCAGGCCAAAGAATCAACACCACATTTTTTAAGTTCTTCCTTTTTGCTTGAGGCCGTTAAGGCTTCCAAAAACCAATTGTATTGTTGGTTAGAAACTTCGGTTGCCCCGGCATAAAGTTTAGTATCAATTTTACGAACAGTTTTTTGAATTTTTTTAGCACTTGAATAACCGGATTTTGTTCCTGCTTGCAGAGAAATGCAAAAGCCAAGCAATGCTATAAGTAATATATTTTGAACAGTTTTTATCAGGGGCATTTGTTGATTCGTGTATTGGTGTATTCGAAAAGCATAGTTAGTTCTATAAACTATCCGCTATTATCTATAAGCTATTACCAGTTCTCTGTCTCACAGTTTCGTACAAAACAACACCTGCCGAAACAGCAACATTTAATGAGTCCATGTCTCCTAAAATAGGAATTTTTACTTTATGGTCAGATAATTTTATGTATTCATTTGAAATTCCAACATCCTCAGCTCCCATAATAATAGCTGTAGGCATGGTGAAATCAACTTTATACATTTCCTCTGTTCCTTTCTCAGTACAAGCAACAATTTGCAAACCGCTCTCTTTTAAAAAACGAATAGTAGTTTTCAAATTGGGTTCTCTGCAAACTGCAATTTTAAACAATCCACCTGCAGAAGTCTTCACCGCATCTTCATTAATTTGGGCTGCATTCTGTTGAGGTATTAAAATAGCATCAACTCCACTACATACAGCCGTCCGAGCAATTGCACCAAAATTTCTCACATCTGTGATCTTATCTAATATCAAGATCAACGGATCCTTACCACTCTCATAGATTTGAGGAATAATTTTTTCAATATCCTGATATGTTATCAGAGATGTAAAGGCTATCACTCCCTGGTGATTCTTCCTCGTAATATTATCTAATTTCTGAAAAGGAACAACTTGAATTGGAATTTGATGTGAGTTTATCAATTCTCTCAATTCCTTTTGGGATTCCCCTTCCATCCCCCTTTTCAAAAGTATTTTATCAATCTCCTTTCCGGAATTAATAGCTTCAATTACAGGCTTCATTCCGAAGACCAGTTGCTCATTCTTGCTTTTTGAATTCACGTTATGTTAATCTGAATTATAAACAAATCCATGTCGCCAGTTATCGACAGCCATGTACCAACTGTTCTGGTAAAGTATTTGACGTTCTAAATCGTAATCGTTGTTAGTAAACGGGTTTTTCACTTTGGTAAAATTAAAAGTAATGGAAAGCATGTTGTTTTCTTCACCATAGATCCATGTTTCTGAAATGGTGTTTTTATAGATAGCATGCGGTGGACCAAAAACTATATAAATAATCCCTCTATCTGTTTTCCATCCTTCCTTAAAAGAGGTGAAATACTTATTTGCATTTCTAACTCTACCATAATAGTGTCTTATCAAACTTCTTGCGCGTTCCTTATTGCCTGCCATCTCTAACCAAAGTTTATCAACCAAATATTTACTTTTTTCTGAATTCTCGATTTCTGCAAATTCTTTTTTGGTAGTTATATACCTCAACGGATAAACAAGCTGATCTACGGTCTTGATATCAGGAAAGCTATTGTTGTACACATGAATAGTAATTCCATATTGATACATTGTGTCCATCCGCAAATGGTACAATCCCTTTTTTTTAAAAGTTAAAGGAGATTTAATATTGATTTGAAATGTACTATCCGGCTCATAGTCAAAAGGTCTTTTGTAATTATTGAAAAAAGGAGGGACTGCTATCTCAAAATCATTAACATAATAGTCAACAACTAAATCCTGAATTTCTTCATTAGGATAATCGATTTTTATTTTTTCATTGATCGATATATAATCCCTGAACAAGACATTATTATTAGGAACTGTACCTATCAAAAAGTTTTGCCTTCCGGTAAAATTAGATCTATCTATTTGAATAAAATTTCTGCTCTTTTGGTTATTGTTCAAGTCATGAACACTTATTTCTAACAAGTATTTAATTTGAGATGCAGTGGCAATCTCAAACTGATGAAATAGCTCTTTACTCTCATCGTGCCCTGATCTGTCTTTTAATGTAAAAGAAGAGCTGTCTAAAACTGTTTCTGATTCGAAGGAATCGTACAGCTTATATAGGATCTTAAAGTTGGCAGTAAATCCTACCTCTTCATTTTTATACAATAGATCATCTGAACTAATGCTTAAATAAACCCGTGTGCTGTCCTTTGAAAAATGGTGGATGGTATGTAGAGGCTGCAATGAAAAGACATTGTCCTTTTTGTAAATAAAAGCCAGATTTTGGTTACTAATTTTCGAAGAACCAAAACAACCCATCAATAAAACGAGCAATCCTATTCCAAAAATATGTGCCCGCTTCTTCATCCAAGAAGTATTATTATGGCTCTATATTGTTTTAAGTAGGTGTGACGAATAAGTTCCATTCTATTGGGGTTCAGGGTTTATAAGTGTAATGGTTTATAGGTTTGTTTTGGGTGGATTGGTAAAGAGCAGTTGACATTCTATCAGTTTTCTTGAATTCTGCCCATCCTCTAAATTTTCAAATGAATATTTCATAAACCATTACACTTATAAACCCATAAACTTTTACCCAACTATATTCAACGTAGTGCTGTTATTCCTGATCTAATGATCCATCAACAGGTAATTGATCTGAGTTTTCAACTTCAGCTCTATCCAGTAATCCTTGCGGTAATGATTTTGATGCTTTCGCGCCAAGCTTCTTAATGGTCTCCGCGCGCCTTACTAAATTTCCACTTCCTTCTGAAAGTTTATTCATAGCAGCATCATAAGACGTTTTGGCACTGTTCATTCTTCTCCCGACATCAATTAAGTCCTCGGCAAAACCAACAAACTTATCGTATAAAGCTCCACTCTGTCTTGCAATTTCCAGTACGTGTTTCTTTTGATCTTCCTGTTTCCAAATAGAAGAAATTGTACTCATGGTAGCCAGCAATGTTGAAGTTGTAACCAAAACCACATTTTTATCAAGCGCTTCTAAATACAACTGTTCGTCTGCCTGTACAGCTATAATAAATGCAGGCTCAATTGGAATGAACATCAGCACATAATCAGGAGTATTTATCTCATATAGATTTTGATAATTCTTTGAACTAAGATCACGAATATGGTTCTTAATGCTGTTGATATGCTCTTTAAGGCTTCTTTCCTTTTCAGCTTCATCTTCAACGTTAAAATAGGATTCATAAGCAACCAACGAGACTTTTGAATCAACTACAATATGATGGTTATCAGGAAGTTTAATGATAAAGTCAGGTTTTTTCAAGTTCTTGTCATCATCTCTAAATGACTCTTGGGTTTTGTAATGGATGTTCTTTATAAGTCCTGCCTTTTCCAGAAGTAATTCCAGCCTTAGTTCACCCCAATTTCCTTGTGCTTTAGAATCTCCTTTTAGAGCTTTTGTTAAATTGTTGGCATCTTCACTCATTTGTTTGTTAAGATCTGCAAAAGTTCTGATCTGTTGCGCCAAGGCCGACCTACCTTCAGCTTCTTTGATGTATTTATCTTCAACTTTCTTTTCAAATTCTTTGATCTTCACTCCTAGCGGCTCTAAGATCTGTTTTATATTTTCTTTGTTTTGAGTGGTAAATTTTTGAGATTTTTCCTCCAATATCTTGTTGGCCAAATTTTCGAATTGAGTTTTAAGATTCTCATGTAATTCTTCTATTTCTTTTTTTTGATCTTGAAGCTTTGATGTAAGATTGTCAACTTCTGTGCTTTTTGTTGCCAGACTTCTGTTCAATTCAATGATCTTGTCAAAATCCTGAGGAGTATTGCCCTGTGATTCACTTTTAAATTTGAATTTCGCAATAAACCAGGTTGCCACTGATCCAATGAGCAAACCGATGATCAGATATAGTACGTTCATTTAATTTGCTATTATTAACTAATCAGTGCCTTGAGTTTGGAATGCCTATAATGCCTAAAGTTTTTATTCTTGCCAATTTATGCAAAAATATCAATCCTCTTCTTATTCAGTTTCGTTATAGCTAAGAATTTCGTGATCCTACTTTCTCACTGCTCGCTAAATTCTTTAACACCCATTTAAGTATTAACTTTAGGCACTCTAAATTTTAGTTCACTTTAAGTACTGATTAGTAGCTGCTATTGTAAAATTTTGGTTAACAGAATAGGTTTGCAAAATTTCGCTAAGGATCCTTTTGACATCTTCAAAGTTCTCTGCTGTTACTAATTTCAATCTATAAGATTTGATGTTGGGTAAACTTCTAAAATAATTTGTATAGTGCCTTCGCATTTCTAAAATTCCTTGTTTCTCCCCTTTCCACTCAATTGATTTTTGAAGATGCTTGTAACACACATCCAATCTATCTCTTAAAGTAGGTTCAGGTAGTTTTTCACCGGTTTTCATAAAATGTTTGATCTCATTAAATATCCACGGATATCCTATTGATGCCCTTCCGATCATAATTCCATCAACATTATACCGGTTTTTCATTTCCAATGCTTTTTCAGGCGTTTCGACATCACCATTTCCAAAAACAGGAATCTTTATTCTGGGATTGTTCTTAATATCACCTAACAAAGACCAATCTGCGTCTCCTTTATACATTTGCACCCTTGTTCTTCCATGAACTGTAATCGCCTTGATACCTACATCCTGTAACCGTTCAGCTACCTCAATTACATATTTTGAATTATCATCCCAACCCAATCGCGTTTTTACTGTTACCGGAAGTTTGGTTGAATTAACAATTTCCTTGGTCATTGAGACCATTTTGGGAATATCTTGTAGTATACCCGCTCCAGCCCCTTTACAAGCAACTTTCTTCACAGGACAACCATAATTAATATCAATCAACTCAGGATTTGCATTGTCCGCAATTTCCGTAGCCTGCCTCATCGAATCTATTTCAGATCCAAAGATCTGTATACCAATTGGCCTTTCGTA
>JAESSM010000056.1 GCA_016764115.1 Bacteroidia bacterium
CTACTCAGTTGTAGCTTACCAAACAGCTTATTTAAAAGCCAATTATCCTGGAGAATATATGGCTGCAGTGCTTACTCATAATATGAATGATATTAAGAAGGTAACATTTTTTATGGATGAATGCAGGCGTATGGGGGTTTCTGTTCTTTGTCCGGATGTGAATGAAAGTGCATATAAGTTTGTTGTGAACAAACAAGGGGAAATAAGGTTTGGTTTAGGTGCAGTGAAAGGAGTTGGAGAAAAAGCCATTGAAGTTATGGTTGAGGATAGAAAAGAAAATGGAGCATTCCAAAATATTTTTGACCTCACTAAAAGGGTAAATTTACGATCAGCGAATAAAAAATCACTGGAAAGCCTAGCTTTGGCTGGAGCATTTGATTGTTTCGGGGATATCTATAGGTCTCAGTATTTTTTAGATTATCCGAATGAGCAGTTAAATGTATTAGAAAAGGCGATCAAGTTTGGTGGAGCTTATCAAGCAAGCCAAGACGCCACCCAACAGTCACTTTTTGGTGAAAGTGGTATTGAAGAAATCCCGGAACCTAAAATACCTGAAGGTGAACCCTGGCCAATGATAGAACTGTTGAGAAAAGAGAAAGAGGTTATTGGTGTTTATATTACTGGCCACCCTTTGGATGAGTACAAACTGGAGGTTGAAAATTTCTGTAATTGCCAATTGATCAACTATGCTGAACATAAAGGAAAATCTGTCACAGTGGCAGGAATTGTTACGGATGTGGTTAATCGCTATGACAAAAAAGGCCGGCCATTTGGTCTGTTCACTATTGAGGATTATACAGATTCAATACAATTAGCATTGTTCTCAGAAGATTATTTGAGGTTTAAGCATTTAATGAATATTGGTGAATGTTTGTATATAAAAGGTAAAGTTCAATTGAGATATAAAACAACTGATAGATTCGAGATCAGGATAAATGATATGGAACTTTTGGCAGGCATAAAGAATAAATTAACTAAGTCAATTACCTTAAAACTAGCACTTTCTGATATAACTGGAAATTTTATTGCTGAATTAGAGAATCTTGTACAAAAATATCCAGGTCAATGTAATTTGAGTTTCAAAATACATGATGGAGACGATAAGATATCCGTGAACATGCCTTCAAAAAAGATGAAAGTGGACGTGAATAACCAATTAATAGAAGAACTTAATAAGTTGCCACGTGTTGAGTATAAGCTAAACTAGACATTGATTGGAATAAAAATTGATATATTTGTAGTAAGTAAAATTTTGTTTAACGGTTCGAAATTTCGAACTTAAATTATAAGATAATGGCAGTAGAATTTACAGATGCTAATTTCGAAGAATTAGTAGAAAAGTCGGATAAGCCTGCAATAGTTGATTTTTGGGCTGAATGGTGCGGCCCTTGTCGAATGGTAGGACCTTTGGTTGAAGAATTGGCTGATGAGTATGAGGGTCAGGCTGTTATTGGTAAACTTAATGTTGACCGTGCGCCTCAAGTTTCACAAAAATACGGGATCAGAAATATTCCTACGGTACTATTTTTCAAGAATGGTGAAGTAGTTGATAAGCAAGTAGGAGCAGTTCCTAAATCAGAATTGGAGAAAAAATTAAAAGCCCAACTCGAAGCCTAAAATATTTTAATATAAGATGTCATCCTTTCTATCGTTTCTAACAGTAGTTTGGATGACTTTTTTATATCTATATGGCACGTTTGATCAATCAAAAAGAAGTTCAGGAGTTAAGCAGTCTTGAGTTTTTCGCACAGCAAGTTGTGGAAGGCTTTATTACAGGCTTACATAAAAGTCCGTATCATGGGTTTTCAGTGGAATTTTCTGAACATAGATTGTATAACAGCGGTGAATCAATCAAAAATATTGACTGGAAAGTTTATGCCAGAACGGAAAAACTTTTTGTAAAACGATTTGAAGAAGAGACCAACCTAAGGTGTCAAATAGTTATTGATAATTCTTCCTCTATGCACTATCCAAGAGAAAATGATGGTGATAAAAATAAGCTACACTTTTCTATTCATGCTGCAGCAAGTCTTATTTACTTACTAAGAAAACAACGGGATGCTATTGGGTTAACAACGTTTTCGGATAAAATAGAACAGCATTTTCCAGCGAAATCATCCGGGGTTCAGCATAAACTGATCTTTCATGAATTAGAAAAATTATTAGAGAAAAATAGCTCGGAACTTAACAAAGAAACCAAAGCAGCTGAAACATTGCATCATATCGCGGATTCTATACACAAAAGATCATTGGTGATTATTTTTAGTGATATGTTAGAAGACAACTCGGAGCAATTATTTTCCGCCTTACAACACCTGAAGCATAACAAGCATGAAGTGATCTTGTTTCATGTTGCTGACAAGCAAAAGGAGCTGGGATTTGATTTTGAAAACCGGCCGTACAAGTTTGTAGACATGGAAACTCAAGAGGAGGTAAAAGTACATCCTAATCAAATTAAAGAAACCTATTTGAAATCAATTTCTGAATATAAAAATCAACTCATATTGAAATGCGGCCAGTACAAAATTGATTTTGTCGAAGCTGATATTCATGAAGGTTACAAGCAAATTTTACTTCCTTATTTGATCAAGAGAAAGAAGCTGTATTAGCGCTATGATTTCCTTTCCCAATGCCAAGATAAATATCGGTTTAAACGTTATTTCAAAACGGGCTGATGGCTTTCATGATATTGATAGTATTTTTTATCCTATTCATTTACATGACGTATTAGAGATTGTTAAAAATGAAGACCAAAATTCAGAAAAAATAATTTTTTCATCTTCAGGAATTGAAATACCAGGAAATTCCCCCAATAATTTATGTGTAAAAGCATTTAATGTCCTTGATGAAAAACACAATTTACCCTCAATAAAAATTCATCTTCATAAAGTAATTCCAATCGGAGCGGGATTAGGAGGGGGCTCTTCTGATGGTGCATTTGCAATCAATATGTTGGATGAATTGTTTGATCTAAAATTAGAGTTAAGTGAAAAATTAAGTTATGCTTCCCAACTTGGAAGTGATTGTAGTTTTTTTATTGAAAATAAATCAGCTTATGCGAGTGGTAGGGGAGAAATACTTCAAGAAATTGATCTCAATTTAAATGATCATAGAATCATACTGATCAATCCCAATATTCAAGTAAATACAGCCGATGCTTATTTGGGAATGGTTCCGAAGCTACGTGAAGAGTTGTTAAAAGATATTATCAGTTCTATTATAAAAAAGTGGAAAACTGATATTGGGAATGATTTTGAGGAATCTGTTTTTGCTAAATATCCTGATATTTCGTCCATAAAGAATCAGTTATATGAAGCAGGAGCACTTTATGCTTCGATGAGTGGAAGTGGTTCTTCTGTTTTTGGAATTTTTGAAAAGGGAATTCCCAAGCTTAATTTTCCTCCTGACTACCTGGTAGTTAAGGTTTAACAACTCGGCCGATTAAAAATTCAGGATTCAGAATATCTTTAGATAATAGCTTATAGCCAATAGATAATAATAACGAGTATACAAATACACGATTTTGCGAATACACAAATATACGAATCACCGAATTAATCGAAGGTTATTCGAGGATCAAGAAAGCTGTAAAGGCAATCCATAATGATGTTGATCACTACGAATATTACAGCAATGAATAGCACAGTGCCCATGACAATAGGAAAGTCATATTTATCCAATGCATCAATGGTTAGTTTGCCAACTCCTTTCCATGAAAAAATATATTCAACAAAGAAGGCTCCTCCTAAAAGGGAAGCAAACCATCCTGAAATTGCTGTTAGAACAGGATTTAAAGCATTTTTTAAAGCATGTTTTACAATAACTTTGTAATAACTTAATCCTTTGGCAGTTGCTGTTCGAATATAATCTTGAGATAAAATATCCAGCATCGAACTCCTGGTTAATTGAACAATTATTGCGAGTGGTCTGATTCCAAGAGTAAAAGCAGGTAAAATAAGATTTTTCAAAGTGAGCATTTCACCTTTGAAAGGGTCAATGGTGTATAAACTTCCTGTCATATTTAACCCGGTGTAGTCACTCCACAAATATCCAAATATCCATGCAATTAATATACCTGAAAAGAATGACGGTGTTGACATTCCAAGAATTGAGACTACCATTGAGGAATTATCTGCCATTGAGTGTTGTTTTAATGCCGAAATAACACCTAGGATAATACCCATTATTGTTGCAAATATCATGGCTGATAGTGCAAGAATAGCCGTTCCTGGCAGGGCATCAGTTATGATCTCTGTTACTTTTCTTTTGGTTTGGTAAGACCGTCTTAAATAAGGAATTTTTAATACAAGTGTTTTGTTTGCAGATACATCAATTATTTTGGTGTAGTCGTATTTAGTACTATCCAAAAACATGAAATTATCTTCGTCTTGTGTTTCATGCAAAGAAATAGGAGAAAGATCATTTAGATACATAAAGAATTGAGTAAATAATGGCTTATCTCGTCCCAATTCCTTGTTAATAGCTTTAAGGGATGCTACATCTGCGCGTTGCCCCATAGTCATACGGGCAGGATCACCGGGAAGTACATTAAACAATAGAAATACAACTACCACAACACCGGCTAACACCAGTACACCATAAGCAGATCTTCTTATGATATAATTAAGCACAGATAATTACTTTAAATGTTTACGTAAGTATAGGGAAAAATTGTGACAGTTGAACTACAATAAAGTTGGTATATCACTTAAGATAATTGGATTCTAACTCGGTGAGTTCAGGAATATCATTGATATGCCATTTCGCTTGCACAACTCCTCCTTTAAGTAAAACTAACCCCGGGTTGGACCTGACTACAGTTTTTAGTGCAGTGGCATCTGCAAAATAAAAATCATACTTGGCTCCTGTAGCATCTCTAAACTCATTTATCTCTCCTTCGGTTGAGGCGGTCATGCCGATAAATCTATAATTGTCATCAGAAGCCTTGTCCGCAATTGCATTGATCATATCAGCATTTGAGTGCATAGCATTTTCTAGATCATAACTGATAAGTACAAAGTTAAATCCTTCATCCAATAAGAAATCTTCAGTATAATCATCTCCATCTACATTTATTATACTAAAGTCATGAATAGGAGGTTTATACCCCTCCTGGATTATTTTATCTGTTCTGTCATGAAAATCCCAGTCATCTCCGGAAGGAAGATTATCTAGTGGAAATTCTTTTACCTCACCTGAAGTCTTGTTTTTGTAATAAAAAGTAGATTCAAATATATCTAGTGGAGCGCCATCAGGTACTTGCATTAAGTCATAAATATTGTTTCCCACTTTATAAGGTCTGAAATCAATTTTAGGTAAATGAGTGTAGCAAGCGAAAGTAAACCCTGTTGGAAGAATTAGTGAAATGGCTAAAAGTGTACGGGATACTTTTTCTTTGAGTAATAACTCTATTGAATTTCTTTTGATGAAAATGATACTTATAAAAAATAATAGTATCACATCCTTAATGAATGATTCTAAAGGAGTTAGCTTGATAGCATCTCCAAAACAACCACAATCGGTAACCTCCCCTGTATAAGCTGAAAAACCTGTTAACCATGTAAAAAATATGATCATTAACAATAACAACCATGCGGTAATATTCATGAACGTTCCCAGTAATACGGCAAACCCAAGTACTATTTCTATTACACAAATGAACATGGACATTCCCAATGCCATTGGATTTAAGAATTCCATGTCAAAAACAGTAAAATAATCAACTAGTTTGTAGGAAAAGCCCAATGGATCATTTGCTTTTATGAACCCGGAAAAAATAAATAGCAGTCCAACAAGTATTCTGCTAATATTAACTAAGATCTTCATAATTGGTTATTAGATCTGAACAGTTAAATAGTTGTTTACGTATTTTCTATTCTTGTCATAACTTCTGAGTAATCTCCTTTGTTAAATGATTCCCCAGTTATTTGCTCATACAATTCAATATATCTGTTAGATACTTGCTCCACAAAATCATCAGTCATTTCAGGGATTATTTGTCCCTCTTTTCCCTGGAAGCCATTTGCCATTAACCATTCTCTCACAAATTCTTTCGAAAGCTGTTTTTGGCCTTCCCCATTTTGTTGTCTTTCTTCATACCCTTCCGTATAAAAATAACGAGATGAATCAGGAGTATGTATTTCATCAATCAAATATATCTGCCCTTCGTATTTTCCAAATTCATATTTCGTATCAACAAGTATCAACCCTTGATTGGCAGCAATTTCCGTACCACGCTGGAAAAGTTTTTTGGTGTAGTCAGCCAATATGTTGTAATCTTCTTCAGAAACTATTTCCTGACTAATAATTTCTTCTGCAGAAATATCTTCATCATGTCCTTCAGTTGCTTTTGTTGTAGGAGTAATTATTGGTTCTGGTAGCTTATCGTGTTCATTTAATCCTTCAGGCATTATATTGCCACAAAGATTTCGGTTTCCACTTTTGTATTCCCTCCATGCATGACCGGTTAAATAGCCTCTTATTACCATTTCGATCTGAAATGGTTCACAGCGTTTTCCTATAGTAACGTTAGGATCTGGAACATCCGTTACCCAATTAGGAACGATGTCTTCTGTTGCTTTTAGCATTTTAGAAGCAATTTGATTCAGTACTTGACCTTTATAGGGAATCGCTCTTGGCAATACGATGTCAAAGGCTGATATTCTATCACTTGCGATCATTACAAGGCAATTGTCTTGAATGTTATAAATGTCTCTTACTTTGCCTCTGTAAACATCTTTAGTGCCTTCAAAATTAAAGTCAGTTTGTGTTATAGGATTTGTGATCATTTTTATTTTAGATTTAAGAGTTATGAATTTAGAATTGAATATTTTTTATTAAAAGTTTAGTATTTAGGAATAAGGTATTAAGATCTATTTCTCGTATGCTCTTAAAACTTTCTTAACCAATTCATGTCTAACGACATCCTGCTCAGTTAAATGAATAAACCCAATTCCCTTAATACCTTTTAGCAATTTAACAGCATGTTGTAATCCGGATTTCATCTTATCCGGTAAATCAATCTGCGTGACATCTCCTGTTAAAATAAATTTTGCGTTGGGGCCCATCCTTGTCAAAAACATTTTTAGCTGAAGTTGGGAAGTATTTTGGGCTTCATCAAGAATAACGCAAGCATTATCTAATGTCCTACCTCTCATAAAAGCTAATGGAGCGATTTCTATTGTCCCTTGTTCGAGAAAAGACACTAACTTTTGCATAGGGATCATATCTTCCAACGCATCGTATAGCGGTTGTAAGTATGGGTCAATTTTTTCTCTAAGATCTCCTGGAAGAAATCCTAAACTTTCTCCTGCTTCGACTGCGGGGCGAGTAAGTACAATTTTTTTTACTTCTTTATTCTTTAGTGCTCTCACCGCTAGAGCAACTGCTGTATACGTTTTACCTGTTCCTGCACAACCAATCGCAAAAATAATGTCGTTACTTTCTGATAGCTTCACCATTTTCTTCTGTCCGGGAGTTCTGGCGTTTATTATTTTTCCGTTGGCACCATAGACTATCACATCCTTTCCGATTTTTTTATCATCCGGTTCAGCATCACCATTTTTATTATTTAAGATAGCTTCTAAGTTGCTTGCTGATAACTGCCCATATTCATTCACATGGCTGAAAATGAGATTTATCTTTTCCTCAAAAGCATCAAGCGACTTTTGTTCGCCAATGGCTTTTAATTGAGTTCCTCGAGAAATGATCTTAAGTTTAGGAAAGGTCTTTTTGATTAAAGTGAGTTTCTTGTTGTTAACTCCTAATAAATCTACAGGATTTATTTCCTCAATGTTGATGGTTAGTTCGCTCAAATTTTAGTAATAAGTATGTTAGAATCTGCAAATTTAATTATTTGTTCATAAATATGATATTTTATTTAACTTTGATTTGCTTCATTTTAAAGTAAATAAATACCTTCCAAAAGTTAAATGTCTGTTATTACATTAACTACTGATCTAGGATTAACTGACTTTTATGTTAGTGTAATAAAAGGAGCAATCTATAATGAATTGCCTGAGGCTAAAATAGTTGATATTTCTCATGAAATTGAGCCATTCAATTTGCTTCAGGCCGGGTTCATATTAAAGAATTCATATCATAGTTTTCCTCAAAAATCTGTACACATTATTGGAGTAGATACAGAACATGATATAAATACGCAGCCACTTGCAATTTCTGCAAATGAGCACTTTTTTGTTGGGCCGGACAATGGAATATTTTCTTTAATATTTGATAAAATTCCTGATGAGATCGTTACTATGGAAAATGTTGGACAGGATACAGATATTGTTACTTTTCCAACCAAAGATCTATATGTGAAGGGAGCTTGTCATTTATTACGTGGAGGAGAACTATCGGTACTTGGAAATTCTGTAAAAAGTTATCGAGAATCAAAGTTGATGCAACCTATTGCCCAGCCTTCCTTAATTCAAGGAAATGTCTTGTATGTTGACCGATATGGCAACGTTATCACTAATGTTACCAGACAGCTTTTTAATGATACGGGTAAAGGGAGAAAGTTTGAAGTAACATTTGGTAGGAGTGATGTTATTGATCAAGTTTTTGATTCCTACAATGCAGTTCCTCCGGGCGAACGTCTTTGTTTGTTTTCTTCCTCAGGTTATTTAGAGATAGCGATTAATAAGGGCAATGCAAGCGGACTACTTGGTTTTAGTGTTGGTGATACAATTAGAATTGAATTCAGATGATTAAGAGAATTGTAAAAATGACATTTCAGCCTGACAAGGTTGATGAATTCTTAACCGTTTTTGATCAATCAAAAAAGATGATCAGGGATTTTCCAGGTTGTAATTATATGGAACTACTTCGTGATAAAGCAGATCAACACGTACTTTTTACCGTAAGTGTTTGGGATTCAGTCGATTCATTAGATCAATACAGAAATTCTGAGTTTTTCGAAGCTACCTGGACTAAAACAAGGGCTTTATTTTTAGAAAAAGCAGAGGCATGGTCATTAGATGTGCAAGACAGTCCTAAAGATCAAGAAGAAACTCCATAGTATTAACATTGTCTGCATAATCCCAAAGTTCAGGTTTTTGTGAGTTTCCAAATTCAACAGTTTTAGTATTCAATATGCCAGTTTTAGTTATTACACATTGAATATTTTCAGATTGTTCAGTTAAAGTCTGTTCGATTTCTTTTACGCTATTATAATATTCATAATGTACTATTGCAGTTGGTGCAAATAATGAAACATCTTCTTTTACTAGCAAAAACCCTGTATCTAAGTGAGGAGTGAGGTTCATTAGAAGAATAGCTCGGTTGTAATCGTAATTGTTCATGTATTTATTGTGTGAATTTATATGCTGGTAGGTCTCTGAAATAACGTCTAACAACTTTGTAAAATCATAATTTTCAGGAACAAATAATTTGGAAATATTTCTACAACCTAGCCCAAAATAGAGAAAAATATCATCGCAAAACTTCTCGAGTTCCTCTTGAGACTCATTTCCTGTTAGTACTGCGATTGAAGTTCTGTTTTTTCGAATGATGTTGGGGTATTTCCCGAAGTAATATTCAAAATATCGAGCAGAGTTATTGCTTCCTGTAGCTATTACTGCCTGTATATTTTCAAGTTTGTCGATAAACTCTACTTGTTCTTTTAACTGAGGTTCATATTGTACGAGTATATCCACCAGATAGGGGATCAACTTATCATCTTTAGAAGACAATTTAATTGAGCACTTGTTCCCAGAACAAAGTACACAAAGCAGATCATGAAAGCCTACCAAAGGTATGTTACCCGCCATGATTATACCTACATTTTTAGACGTTTTGATGGGTTTGTTTTTGCTCCAGGTTTGCTGCCACTTTACTAAATTTTCCTTTCTTAAAGTTCTTGACAGCTCAGCAATGGCGTAGTGGATATTTTCTGAAGTAAACCAGCCGTTATAAATATGAGCACTTTCTATTAATTGGTTCAACTGCTCATCTTGTTTAGAAAGATGAATCCCCAATGCGGCAAAAGCATCTAGTATTTGATCAGTTTTCATAAATAATAAAAGAAATGCAAAAGTATTAATTTATTACTCTGTGATTAGATTTGTTCTAAATTAATGCGCGGGTTTAATAATTGAACCAAACATTTTTATCTTTGTACTAAAATGTACAAATAAAAGATTAGACAATGGCAATTATAATTACAGATGAGTGCATTAATTGCGGAGCTTGCGAGCCTGAGTGTCCCAATAATGCTATATATGAGGCAGGTGTTGAATGGAGGTTTTCAGATGGAACCAGTTTAAGTGGAGATGCAAAAAAAATGAATGGAGAAGTTATAGATGCTGATGCACCTCAAGATCCTGTTTCGGATGATTTTTATTATATAGTACCAGATAAATGCACTGAGTGTAATGGTTTTCATGATGAACCTCAGTGTGCTGCAGTATGCCCGGTAGATTGTTGTGTGGACGATGAAGACGTTCGTGAAACAGAGGAAACACTTCTTGGTAAGAAAGCGACTATGCACGATAGTTAGACTGGGGTTTAATATATGATTTACAGAAAAGGAGGCAATTTTGCCTCCTTTTTTTATATTTATACCAAGCTTTCCTAAAACTAGAATATGGAGTTTGGTATTTGCAATCTAAGTATTGTTCCTGTCAGGCGAGAACCATCCGATACAAGTGAAATGGTTACTCAAATACTGTTTGGAGATCACTTTACAATTTTAGACAAGAAAGAGCAATGGGTTAATATTCACATTGTTTTTGATGATTATTCAGGCTGGGTTGATGAAAAGCAATTTACCCAAGTATCTAAAGAAGAATTTGATCTTCTTAATGGTATTCAATACATCACTTTAAATGTAAATGAAAATGTGTGTTTTGAACGCAAAGACTATTTTCAAATATGCGTTGGGAGTGTTTTGCCTGATTACAATGGAAGTATTGTAAAAATTGGAGACAAATCATATCAATATGATGGGCATTCTATAAAAATAGGGGAGCTGTCAATTGAAGATAAATTGACGAAAACATGTATGAACTATTTACATGCACCGTATCAGTGGGGAGGGAAAACGCCATTTGGGATAGATTGTTCAGGGTTTACACAAATGGTGTACAAGCAGTTTGGTATTTTTTTAAAGCGGGATGCCTGGCAACAGGCTGACCAGGGAAACGAAATAAAGTCTATAAATGCTTCGGATTGTGGGGATCTTGCTTTTTTTAGTAAAGATGGAAAAATAACCCATGTTGGCATTTTATTAAATGATGAAAAGATCATTCATGCTTCGGGGAAAGTGAGAATTGACAAATTAACAGAGGATGGAATATATAATGAGGAGCTAAAAAAGTTGACCCATCAAATAACTTCAATTAAAAGATTGGGATAAATGAAATATAGTAGCTGATATCAATCAGATACGATTACATGATATATATCCTGATTTAGCTTATCCCATTAAACAATCTGCTCCATCGTATCTTGTCAAAGAAAGTTCCATTGGGGTCAAGGGATAGCCATATAAACAAAGCTTTCCCGACAATATGGTCTTCAGGTACGAAGCCCCAAAATCTGGAATCCAGTGAATTGTGACGGTTGTCACCCATCATGAAGTAATAGTCCATTGCAAATGTGTATTCTGTTGTTTCAGCTCCATTGATATATATATTACCTTCTTTTACTTCAATTTCATTACCTTCATATATAGTTATGATCCTACTGTACAGTTCAACATTACTTGGGGAAATACTAATTGTCATGTCCTTCTTAGGAACAACCACAGGTCCAAAATAATCAATATTCCACTTGAAATTGTCCTGATCGTGAGGGTAGAGGTCATCCGCGTGGAAATCTTTAGGCCTTGTTATTACATCTACCTTATTGACAGACTTGAATTCCTTTAAATTGTTTACATTCTCTCCAGTTAAAGTTAGCCTGTATGCTCCCGGTGCCGGTAATTGGTCACCTTCAGTTATGTCGTACTTTTCGAAAACCTTTGGGTTTAAACCTTGACCTGTAGTCTGCACATAGTAGTTAAATTGCATATCCTCTGGGGTTTCCAATAATTTCCCATTAATATATACGGTACGGTCATCAATAATAATCGTATCTCCCGGAATTCCTATACATCTTTTAATGTAATTCTCTCTTTTGTCCACGGGCCTGAAATCTTCCATAGGGTAATTAAATACAACTACATCGTTGTTCTC
>JAESSM010000111.1 GCA_016764115.1 Bacteroidia bacterium
TTATTTCTTCAGCCAACCAAATTCCAATCGATAATATCTTAAGTTTTTTGGAAGAATAGCAGTGCGACTTTCACTACCTGAACTCAAAGAATTTCTTGACGAGAAACACGATCAATTCAACAATCCTGCTTTTATAGAAACCGACCCGATTTCTATTCCACATCAATTTTCAAAGAAAGAGGATATTGAAATTGCAGGTTTTTTTTCGGCAACAATTTCATGGGGACAAAGGCCGATAATATTAAGAAACGCGAGCAAGTTAATGGAGATGACGGACAATTCTCCACACGATTTTATAATCAATCATCTCCCCCATGACCTAAAGCCTTTTGAAAAGTTTGTTCATCGCACCTTTAACGGTGTGGATTGTAAATACTTTATACGAGCGCTAAATAATATTTATAAATATCATAAAGGGCTGGAATATGTTATCAGCAATGCAATCAATAAAAATGATGAAACGATCAAGAATGGTTTGACTCAATTGAAAGCAGTCTTCTTTGATCTAGACAATCACTCAGTTCGTACAATGAAACATGTTTCTAGTCCACATAAAAATTCATCTTGCAAGAGATTAAATATGTATTTACGTTGGATGGTAAGAAATGACAAGCGAGGTGTTGATTTCGGAATTTGGGAAAACATAAATCAGGCTCAACTTTGCTGCCCTTTAGACATACATACAGGAAAGATTGCCAGAAAATTGGGCATCCTGAAAAGAAACCAAGATGATTGGAAAGCGGTAATGGAACTGACTAATTGCTTAAAAAAATTGAACCCTTATGATCCTATTAAATACGACTTTGCACTATATGGATTAGGTGTTTTTGAACAATTTTGATCAATTTAGGCTCGTAAGATTTTAATATTTTTAGATTTACTACCTCTGAATTAATACTTATTTTTACTTTTGAATTATAATTAAAACGGTTTAATCAAGTTCTTATGAAATCACTTAACATCATCATTGTTTCGATAATCTTAGTACTGGCAAGTTCTTGTTCAAAAGAGCCTGGCGAAGGAGGTACATCAAACATTACAGGAAACGTATATTTCAATTTATATGATCACAATGACAAATTCATTGAAAAACAAAACGCAGTTGATGAGCAAGTATTTATAACATATGGTGATCACACCATTTTCGATGATGACACAGATACCCATCAGGATGGTCAATATCAATTCAAATTTTTGAGAAATGGTGACTATAAGGTTTTTGCTTATGAGGATTGCGATACCTGTGATTCCGGAATAAAACCAGTTGAGATTGCTGTGGAAATTACTGAGAACAAAAGTACTGTTTCTGTTTCGGATATTGAACTCAGGAAAAATATTGACCCTAATGATGGAAACTCCACAATTAAAGGGAAAATCTTTGAAGAAAACTATAACTCATCAGGTCAATTAAATGATGATTATTACATTGGGAATGAACGAGTTTTTATTAAATATGATAATGATGCCAGTTATTTCGGAGATGTAAGAACAAATACTGATGGAAGTTATGAATTCAAGAACCTCATTATCGGCAGTTATACAGTTTATGCTTTTTCCAAATGTGATAAATTCGACAATGCAAATAACTACAATTCATGTGCAATGGCGGTTGAAAAAACTGGAACAATTACCCAAAAAGGGCAAACTGTTGAATTATCAGATATTTTAATTTACCAATAGAAAAATGAGATTTTTCTTCATAATTGTTGTCTTTTCCTTGATTACCTCCAATGCTTTTTCTCAAAGCAAAAAAGAGATCAAAAAAAACGGAATAAATTCTTCTACCAGCACCGTTACTAAATTCAAGGATGGTAAATGGAGTACAATTAAAGATTCATTTGAAAAATTTGATAGATCAGGCAATACTATCGAACGATTTACTTACAATAAAATGGGTGATGTTAAGCGCAGAGAAACCTTCACATATAACAAGAATAATGATGTAATTGAGGAAATTTCCTATGGTACAGATGGGAAAATCAGACGAAAAGTCAAAATTAAATACAATGCCCAGAACGATAAGATTGAAGAAACCACTTATGATGCAAATGATAAATTAATAAGAAAGAGAAACTACAAATTCAATGCATTTGGAGAAAAGACGGAAGAATTGACCTCTAATGGAAATAACAATATCACAAAAAAGATCACTTATACCTATGATAAAAAAGGAATGAGAACTGCAAGAAAAACATTTGATAAAGACGGGAAATTGGTAAATACAAAAAAATACATTTACGATTATTGATGATGAAACGATTCCTGTTCATATTGTTAATTTGTCTTGCGTGTTTTGGCATTAAAGCCCAAACAAATGATGCAGGGCTCTGGACAGGATTGGGAATTGAGAAAAAAATTACGCAGACACTCTCAATTAATTTTGAAAATTCGATAAGACTGAATGAGAATTACGGGAAAGTTGGAATTATTTTGCATGACTTAAGAATATCTTATAATGTTAGTAATTCAATTAGAGTTGCTGCTAATTATCGGTTTTCAAAAAAAAAGCGTATTGATGATTTTTATAATAGCCGTCATCGATATTATTTCACGATGTCCTTTAAACAGAAAATGGGAGCTCTTGACTTAACATACAGAACCCGTTTTCAATCCCAATACACTTCTTTTTATTCTAGCGAAACAGGTATAATTCCAGAAAACCTGTTCAGAAATAAACTTACCATTGCCTATTCAACGGGTAAACCCTACAAACCATTTATTGCGACAGAGATGTTCTACCAACTAAACAACCCAATTGCAAATGAATTCAGCAAAGTTCGCTATGTTGGGGGTATAGATTATACCTTAAACAAAATGAACAGAATCAGATTTTTTTACCTTTTCCAAAAGGAAATTAACGCCATTAATCCCCTGAGTTTGTATGTGGCAGGTATTGATTATCAGTACACATTCTAAAAAAATTACTGTATTGCTATTTGCAGAATCCCTCTATAGTTCTTAAAAATTGTTTTTTATCCTTTATTAATCCCTTCGTATATTGCATACGATTAATCTCTAATCTATATTTCATGAAATACTTTGTATTAATTACTTTGATGTTGTTTATGCTATTGAGCCATGCTCAAGAAGGTAAAAGCGATCTATCTCCTGCTGAAACAGTTGCTGCATGGAATGATGCTTTAACCAACGGTGATCATAAACTCGCCAAAAAATATACATCTAAAACCTCTAAGAAATATATTAAAAAAGAATTCGGATCATTGAAGAGTCTAGCCGGAATTTATCAAAAAAGCTTATCTAAAAAACGAGATATAGAAGAAGAAAAGATCAACGGTAAAGAATCTATTGTAACTTATGTCGTGCACTACGGTAATGGTACTGTGAAAAGATGGATTGATAAACTATTCTTAGAAAAAGGAAAATGGAAAGTTGCTCCGCAATTTGTCAATTCATCAGTCGTGACGTTAGAAGAACCAGAAATATTTACAATTGTTGAACAAATGCCAGAATTCAAAGGTGGGCAGTCAGCACTATTTAGATATTTGGCAGATAACATCAAGTATCCTTCTCAAGCCAAAGCAAATGGTATTCAAGGAAGAGTATATGTGTCCTTTGTAATCGACAAAACTGGCAATGTAACTAATGCAAAAATACTGAGAGGAATTGGAGGTGGATGCGATCAAGAAAGCTTAAGAGTAGTAAATGCAATGCCAAAATGGATTCCCGGTAAACAACGAGGTAAGCTTGTTGTTGTCCAGTACAACTTGCCTATTAGGTTTAAATTATAAGCATTCTATTCTTAATACAGCCGTAAAATTTTATCACTTGAGCTTTGCAGACCCATTACAGACTTTCTTTCAGTATCAATCAGTATTTCATTAAGCTTTTAATAAATCCCTCCTCAAAATTGTTCTTTCATCCTTTATTTATCCCTTCGTATATTGCATAAGATTAATCAGAAACTAAATCTAATGAGACAGCTTATAGTTATTTCTTTGATGTTGTTTGCGCCATTGAGTCATGCTCAGGAAAGCAAAAGCGTTCTGTCTCCTTCTGAAACAATAAGCTTATGGCATGAGGCTTTAACTAAAGGTGATTATAAACTCGCAAAAAAACACACCTCAAGAACCTCTAGAAAATACATTAAAAATAATTTCGGATCACTTAAATATGTATCCCGAATTTATCAAATCAATTCAAAAACTATAACCTATACAAAGCGGGTTATTGAAGAAGAAAAAATCAATGGCAAAAACGCTATTGTAACTTATCTCATGCACTATAGTGATGGTACTATAAAAAGGTGGATTGATAAACTATTTTTAGAAAGAGGCCAATGGAAAGTTTCTCCGAAATTTGTTCGTTCATCAGATATCACCCCCGATTCAGACAAAGAGACCCATATCTTAGACGCCTCGCAAGTATTTGAAACTGTTGAACAAATGCCTGAATTTCCAGGTGGACAAACAGCATTAATGCAATATCTGGCAAAAAATATCAAATATCCAATAAATGCTAAGGCAAAAGGAATTACAGGAAAAGTATTTGTATCCTTTATAATCGACAGAGAAGGAAATGTAACTAATGCAGAAGTTCTTAGAGGAATTGGTGGTGGATGCGATCAAGAAAGTTTAAGAGTAATAAATGCAATGCCAAAATGGATTCCCGGTAAACAACGAGGTAAAAATGTACTCGTACAGTACAATTTACCTATTAGGTTTACATTATAAAAAAATAAGCCGTTTAGTTCTAAATACAGCTGTAAAATTGTGCCTATTGAACTATCAATAAGAACCATTACTGATTTCCTATCCGTTTCAATTAGTCTCTTTCTTGCATTACATTTCTTAACACAAAAAAGTGGAAACCGAAAAGCCAATATTTTTATTGGGCTGTTCTTTATTCAATTAGGTCTGAGTGTTTTGTTTGTTCAGCTAGAACGACCAGAATTCGAAAACTTATGGTCCAATCTACTGTGGCTACCAATACTCTCCCCTTTTCTACAAATTCCTTTACTATTATTCTATGCTAATTCCCTTACATTGGGAAAGAAACCCAAGGATAATCTATGGATACTAATTCCTGGAGGTCTAGAGTTTATAATAAGAACGATCTTCTTATTTATGGAGTTTGACTATCCTCTCTATAAAAACAGCTTTTTTCAAGATTTCATTTTTTATACCAACTTCTTTTCTCTTGCTTTTAACATCTGGTTGCTGGATTGGATATTAATTATTATCAAAGAGCACAATAAAAACATCCTAACTTACTTTTCAAGCATTGATAATAAGACTCTCAACTGGTTAAAGAATATCACGCTTATTATGCTTGGCTTTCATATAATATGGCTAATAGATGATTCCGGTCAACTTTTATTTGAAGGCAACATTATTTCCACGTTTATAGCTGATTTTTCTGACTACGCTACTTTTTTAACCGTTTGCTGGATCGGACTTCAGGGTTTAAAACAACCTAATATATACATTTCCGAGAATAATGAAATCTCAGATATCGAAATAACTTCCATTAAGCAAGATGATCAACTATCAAAAGAGGAAAAAGATCTTTACAATCAATTGCTTGGCCTACTAAAAAATGAAAAACAATATTGTAATACCGAGTTAACATTAAGAAATTTATCGGATAACTTAAAGACCAAAGAAAAAATACTATCACGAGTTATAAATATGGAGTCCGGTACCAATTTTTATCAGTTGATCAACAAATATAGAATTCAACACTTCAAGGATCTACTTGATAACAATACTCACCCTAACTTAAGTCTACTTGGTCTTGCTCAAGAGTCAGGGTTTAAGTCCAAATCAA
>JAESSM010000057.1 GCA_016764115.1 Bacteroidia bacterium
CTATTTCCCCTTATTTCTTCAATTTTGCCATCATGTAACCACAAAAGAGATCTGTGCGCTCCTGCATAATGAACTTCGCGCTTTTCTGTGTTTATGACACATAAAGCTATATCCATTCCATCTTGTGATTCTAAATTTTCTTCCTGTCTCAAGGTTTGTTTTATTCCTTCATGTAGCTGATCCAGAATTATTGCAGGATCATGTATTTTTCTTCCGCCAACTATATCGTTCAATAAAAAATATCCTATCATGCTCATCATGGCTCCGGGGACTCCGTGACCTGTACAGTCAACTACCGCAACAAAAAAATACTTTTCGTTTCTCATTACCCATGGAAAATCTCCAGTTACAACATCTTTGGATTTATAAAAGATAAACGATTCAGGAAATACTTCTTGCAGGTGTTTTTGAGTTGGCATAATGGTTTCCTGTATGCGCTGTGCATAATTGATACTCTCCGCAATACTCTTGTTCTTTTTCCCAAGCTCCTTATTAATATGCTCTAACTGGTTATTAGTTTGCCCCAGTTCTTTATTGGCCTGTTTTTTAAATTTCAACTGGGAATACACTACATATATCAAGGATATCAATAAACCAAGTATGAAGCCAATTCCTAGAATCAAATACCATTGCTTCTTAATTTGATCTTCATGTTGCTTTGCTTGTAGTGCTTGCAACTCATTGTCTTTGGTCAATATTTCTATTTCCTTTTCTTTCTTCTCGCTCTCGTACTTAGCCTGCATTTCATTCATGCTCTTGGCGCTTGCCTCATTAAAAATTGAATCTTTAATGGATGTATAGAGTTTATGATATTTGTAAGCCTCTTTATAATCACCTTTCTTTTTGTATGTGGTGGATAAAGTAAAATAGCATCTTTTAATTTCATCTTTGGCACCTATTTCTTTACCATAACTTAGACCCTTTTCACCATATTCAATGGCTTTAAGATAATCTCCATCTTTGGAATAATTAATAGCAATAACATTATGTATTCTCGATATGCCTTTTTTATTTCCTAATTCTTTAAAAAGGTCTAAAGCCTTTGAATAATACCTCTGAGCTTTCTTATACTCTTCCAACCTATTATATATTCCTCCAAGATTTAAATAGATTATAGATATCCCTTTTCGATTATTTATTGTTTTATACAAATTCAGAGCATTATTGAAATTTTCAAGTGCACGATCATAATATTTATCTTTAAATAATATATTGCCGATATTGTTATAAGCTACCCCTTGCCCTCTCATATCGTTCAGTTCTTGACAAATATTTAACGATCTCTGGTAACATTTCAATGCTTTACCATCTTCACCTTTTTCTCTATATATTATTCCAATGTTATTTAAAGATGAAGATATGCCCCTTTGATCATTCAGCCTCTCTTTTATCTCCAAGGACCTTAAGTGGTAGACCAAAGCTGAATCATACACTCCTAAATCTGTATAAATATTGCCAATGTTATTCAACGTAGGTGCAATCTTTTTATCACTACCTAACTGTTTCCTCAACTGTAGAGATTTTAATTGAAACATTAACGCTTTGCTGTATTCACTTTTATCTGAATATATTAACCCAATATTATTATAACATCCAGCTTCTCCATCTTTATCATCTAACTTCTTTCTCATATTCAATGACTTTTGATAATAATCTAAAGCTTTAGAAGATTCTCCTTTCACCGCATAAATAGTTCCCAACGAATTATATAAATCACCTTTCCCCTTTTCATACTGAAGCCTTTCAGCTAATTCAACACCTTGTTTTCCATATTGCATACCCTTTCCCACATCATATCTTCTCAACAGCCTGCATAATTTATTCAATATTTTGACTTTGTTTGTATCCTCTTTGCTGACACGTAATGCTTCCACTAAGCTATCCACTTTACTCGTATTTTGACAGTTGGAATTTTCAGTAGCCAAACTGATAAGTAGAATGGTTACCAGAAAGAAATTAAGCTTGTTCTGGATCATCAATATTTTAAACTTTAATACCCATCATTATTACATCATCCAATTGTTTCTCTCTGCCCATCCATTTATTGAATCGGTCATTGAAGACATTTTTTAACTCATTCATGGGTATGCTTTTATTCTCAGTAATTATTTCTTTAACCTGATTATTTTGAAATCTCCTACCCTTTGCACCCCCCACCTGATCTATCAATCCATCTGAATAAAAGTATATGGAATCACCCTTATCTAACTTTAACTTGTGGCTTTTAAATTTTATCTCTTTACCTCTACTCGAATATTGTATACCTCCTACAGGGAATCTATCTCCTCTTATTTCTTCAACCTCACTATTGTGCAGCAATAATAGGGATCGATGTGCTCCTGCATAATGAACTTCACGTTTTTCTTTGTTAATGGCGCATAAGGCTATATCCATTCCATCTTGTGATTCTAAATTTTCTTCCTGTCTTAGGGTATGTTTTATTCCTTCATGTAATTGTTCCAGAATTATTGCAGGGTCATGAATTTTTCTTCCACCAACTATATCATTCAATAAAAAATACCCTATCATGCTCATCATGGCGCCAGGAACTCCGTGGCCTGTACAATCAACTGCAGCAGCAAAAAAATACTTTTCATTTCTCATCACCCATGGGAAATCTCCGCTTACAACATCTTTAGATTTATAAAAGATAAACGATTCAGGAAATACTTCTTGCAGGTGTTTTTGAGTTGGCATAATGGTCTCCTGAATCCTTTGTGCGTAGTTAATGCTCTCTGAAATACTTTTGTTCTTTCTTCCAAGCTCCGTGTTGATATTTTCTAACTGATCATTAGTTTGTTCTAGTTCTTTATTGGCCTGTCTTTTAAATTTCAACTGTGAATGCACTACATATATCAGGGATATCAATAAACCAAGTATGAAGCCAATTCCTAAGATCAAATACCATTGCTTCTTAATTTGATCTTCGTGTTGCTTTGCTTGAAGTGCTTGCAACTCATTGCCTTTGGTCAATATTTCTATTTCCTTTTCTTTCTTCTCACTCTCGTACTTAGCCTGCATTTCATTCATGCTTTTGGTACTCTGTTCATTGAAAATAGAGTCTTTTATTGCAGAATAGAGTTTGCGATATTTATAGGCCTCTTTGAAGTCATTAATTTGAAAGTATATCAACGATAAGCTTTTATATGCATTTTTCAATTCGTCCTTCAAACCAATTTCTTGGCAAATCTTAATACTGCTTTTAAAATAGTTTTCTGCTTTAGCAAACTCATCAGTTTGACTATATACAGATCCCAATCCATTCAATGAATATACTTTTCCAAGATTATCTTCAAGCTCTATAGCAATATTGAGCGACTTGGTATAATAATCGACAGCTTTGGAAAATTCACCTTGATCGCGATATATTTCAGCAATGTTAACATAAGAGATTGCTGTTCCTTTTGTGTCATTTAGCTTTTTCCTTAAATTCAATGATTTAAAACTAAAATCTAATGCTTTATCAAAACTTTGCTCATACCTGTATATTATTGATATATTATTATAAGTAGCTGTCATGTAATTTGTATTATTTATTTCTTCCGCAATTTCTAAACATTTGCTATAGAAATTTAACGCTTGCTCATATTGGCTTTGTTTGAAATATATAATTCCAATATTATTGAATGATGAAGCGACACCTTTTTTATAACCTATATCTTCTTTTATTTTCAGAGATTTAAAGTGGAATTTTAACGCTTCTAAATAATTACTTTTAATATCATAAATTGCCCCTATACGGCCATATGCCCCTGCTATACCCTTTTTGTAATTTAATTTCAATGCTAATTCAAGAGCAGCGTTGATAAACCCAAGCGCCTTGTCTGGATAATTTCTTCTAACTTTCCAAGAAAGTTTATTTAACAACACTACTTTATGGGTGTCTTCTTGAGCAGTCTCTAGCACAAACTTGAGGCTATCCAGAACATTTTCATTCTGAGAAAAGGAATTATGAAATGAAAAAAGAAAAACTGAGAAAGTAAATACAAGGCAGCTAAAGGATTTCATCCTTTGAAGATACAAAAATCAAACTTTTATTCCCAGCATTATCACATCGTCAAGCTGCTTTTCACTACCCATCCATTTGTTGAACCTTTCGTAGAAAATATCCTTTAATTCAACCATGGGTTTTTCTTGATTATCAAGGATTATTTTTTTTACTTGTTCATTCTGAAATTTCCTACCCTTCA
>JAESSM010000205.1 GCA_016764115.1 Bacteroidia bacterium
GAGAGACAACAACTCAAGTTCTTAATAAAAAAGGCAAACCAATTAAATATGCAATTAGTTAGTGCTTAGACAGTTAGGGAAATACGTCAATGGTTGCGTAGTCGAAGAATATATGTTCCTAGTACTTTCAATGTTTCGACTTCGCTCAACATAACCACTTATAAAATAGTTGGATTTTGAGTCAACCACTCTATTATGTATAGAAGTATTTATCATAAGCTATTGGTGGCAATATATTTAGCCGACTTAAAAAATAGATAGGTAATCTAAACAGTTTTATGATGTCGTAATCCGTCTTATAATCTTTGAAATTTTTAGTTGGCTTTGCCAACCATTCATTTAACTGCTCCTCTGTTATTCCCAAACGTTCAATTGCCAGACTAATTATTTTGGGATCTTCAGATCCTTGAATTGTATTTAGTTGTTCTAAAGCATCTTCACGAGACATTTGTCCTGACCTAATAAGTGCGGAAAAAGCAGTCTTTCTAAAATCCACATTAAATTTTTCACGCAAGATCTTACTCATAAAACCGTGATATAGATCATCAAAATATCTTCCTTTGGTATCCTTCCAATCTAATTCTGATTCAAGTAATCCCCCAACCTCTTCTCTTTTATAATTAACATAGTTTAAAATTGGAATTGTTTTAATCCCTTTAAGGACTGTGTAATAAAAAATATTGTACAAACTCATATTAAAACCTGGTTCTTCTGGCTTCCACTTTCGCAATTGCATGGACCCAAACTTCTTATGAACCGAATGAAGATAAGTACCGTCCATATAACTCCATATTAAAGGCATGATGCCTTCAGTTCTATATGAATTTCCTATCAATACCGTTTTGATTTTTTCCTTTGCTGCAACGGAATATAAAGTTGTAGCAATACCAAGGTCAGTTCCTAAGTCCATTTCCGGAACGGAAGCTTTTAAAAAAGCAATCTTTATATCCTTGGATTCCCGCCAATCTGATGTTACAATTTTGAAATCCATTTGCAACTTGTCGGTTGCTTTTTTCATATTCTCTCCACAAACTGGATTGCCCCATCCATCATTAAAATGAACTACCATCGGGTTCAAGCCCCACGTCTTCGCAAGATATAACAAGTAAGTACTGTCTCTTCCCCCACTAATTCCTAAAACACAATCGTATTTTTTCCCCTTGCCTTTAGCTCTGATACCATCTAATATTCCTGGAAGTAAATTTGATTCATCTCCATGAAGTGGGAAATTTTTATCCATGCCATCATGTAATTTGCAAAAATTGCATTCACCATTTTTATCAAACACAATGGTTGATGCTGCTGTATCCATCACACAACGCATACAAAATTGCTTTTCTTGGTCTGACATATATTACCAAGTATCGTTTTCAAAGGATTCTCGATATCCTTTATCACGAACAGACTTAGAAAGGGTGGTCCCTTTAATTTCTCTATTTGGAATTTCAATATCCACAATGATCAATTCACCTGCTACTTCATTGTTCGCCCCTCTCGCAATCACGCCATCTTTATTCACAGCCAAAGAACAACCCACACTTTTTTTACCTTCATAAACTCCACCTACAATGTACCCGACACTCGTTGCGCTCACAATCACAAGATCATAGAGTTTTGCTAAAACAGAATACGGCTTAATCCATTTATCTCCATACAGATCTTCGGAATCTGTAATTGAGTAATCAACCGTCCAAGACGAAGGAGAGAAAATAATTTGTGCTCCCATTTTTGCTAAACAGTGACCGATGTGTAGCGAATCAGCATAATTATCTGCACAAATATTTAGTCCTACTTTACCAAATGGAGTATCAATAACTGATAATGAATTACCAATTGAATATATATCCTGTACTGCTTCCAGTACATTGATCTTCCTGTATTTTGATATTATTTCTCCATTTGGATTGATCATTAATGCCGTGTTATATACATCATCATTTGATCTTTCAATCAAACCTGCTACGACATAAATGTTATTTTCCTTCGCGGAATTAGTCAACACCTCGCTAAACTTTCCGGGAATTGGCAGCGATTTTGTTTTCGCACTTGGATGACACCAAACCAAATCCAAACATTCTGGAAGTAAGATCAAATTGCAACCTTTTTCTTTTGCTTCTTTGATCATTTCAACAGCTCTGCCCAAATTACGCTCGGGCTCACCACCTTCAACAAGAAGCTGGCCCATTCCTATTTTTATCAAATTATTCTGCATTGGAATACAAACTATCTCTCTTGAAATCTATTAAGTTATGGTCTATAATATAGCTATATATCTTAGAAGCGATTACCTGATTTCCCTTGTCCGTAGGATGGCACGCATCTAAAAAATATTCATTTTTATTGCTTTCTTGTACCTCAAACACATTAGAAATATAATCAACTCCATCCTTTTTACAAACCTCATCAATAACTCTCTGAAACAATTTGAATTCTTCAACATTGGCAAATCTTCGTGCCTTTAGTTGTTCTTCTTCATTCATAACCACTTCACTTAAGACTGTTGGTAAATTGAGCATGATAATTTTGATATCATTCGTTTGACAAGCCTTGATTATCTTTTTTAAATTACTTCGATAATATTTTAAAGCCCCGTGATTCAGTTCACCATTTTTACCACCCCCTAACTTTAATGAAATAAACCTAAGAATTGCTGGAGAAAAACGCTTATTTTCTGGAATAACAGATGATTCCTCAATAAAGATTTCCGAATGCCAGTTCTTTCTATAACCATAATCAATATCATTCCATCCTACACACAATACTATCAGGTCAGGCTTCATATTTAACATTTTACTTTCCAATAGCCTCAAAACTTGTGCACTGGTATACCCAGGAACACCGGCATTTCTTACTTGAATTTTATTATCCGGATTTTCTCTTTCAAATAACTTCTTAAGCTTGGCTGAGTATGTTGAGCTATCTTGAGACAAGCCCCAACCGAAAGTGATTGAATTTCCTAAGGTTAGGATGTTAAAATCTGATTCACTTGCAATATTCCATTCCGCACCTCTGAAGCCTAAAGAATTGATGGTATCTATTAAATAAGAATTGGGTTTCAAGGAATACCCAAGGTATTCATCTAAGAGTATATTTGAAGGCATTTCTGTTAACCCGTAAGGATCTACTCTTCCATATACTGCACCATACTTTATCGCCAACGAAAGTTCAGTACTAACGATACAAAATAACAAGACAGAAATAAATATTGTTCTATTTATTAATTTGGGATTGATGTATTTAGTGTTAAAAGAAAAGAAGATAATCGCACTGATTACATTAAATGTTAATGATAACGCCAGAAATACATAGCGGATTTTATTTATCCTAGCTAAAGACGCTCGACTTATGTTATTGTCAGCCTCAAAAAAAGCAAGAAGCTGCGGATAAAATAAAAGAATAGTAAAAAGGCCAGCAACTAATCCAAGAACCAGATAAAAAATACCAAGATTTTGTAGATTATTTTCTTCTCTCACCAAGGCTCACTTAGTTCAAAATGTCATTTAATCTCCTGGCAAAGCTCCACCAAAACATAGTTACAACTTTTGGGGTGTAAAAAGCAAACCAATTTATTATCTGCTCCTGGTTTAGGTGTATCATTTAGTACTTCAAAGCCTTCATTTTTCAAGCGTTCAATCTCCGCATTTATATCTTCTACAGCAAAAGCAATGTGATGTAAGCCTTCCCCTCTTTTATCAATAAATTTTTTTATCGCACTTTCCTCGTTTGTAGCTTCCAAGAGTTCTATTTTAGAGTCTCCTACTTGGAAAAATGAAGTACTTACTCCTTCTAGTTCAACAGCCTCTGTTTTATAGTGTTCTTCACCTAGTACTTTTTTAAAGATCTCATTAGCGTTTTCCAAACTTTTGACTGCAATCCCTATATGTTCTATCTTCATAATCAACTAGTTAGCTGTTAATAAATCAACCAATTAACATCTTAAATATATAACTATTCCTTCTAAAACACGTATACTATAGTTAAATATTGCTAATTTTGTAATAGAATTATTGAATTATGATAAAGGTTACAGACACAGCGAAAAATCAACTTGATAAAATTATGACCGAAAAGAACTACGATGATTCGTATTTCTTGAGAGTGGCAGTTGAAGGAGGAGGATGTTCAGGGCTTTCTTATAAACTGGATTTTGATAATAAATCTAAAGAAGAAGATCAGGTTTTTGAGGATAAAGGGGTGAAGGTTGTAGTTGACATGAAAAGTTTTCTCTATTTAGCCGGAACCACCTTGGATTTCTCAGAAGGTTTGAATGGCACCGGGTTTACTTTTAACAATCCAAATGCTACAAGAACTTGCGGTTGTGGAGAAAGCTTTGCAGTATAGGGTTATTCAATAGCATCATATTTTTTCTGAATCTTCTCCACTACTAATTTCTGATTTTCAATTTCTATCAACTTGTTTTCTTGGTGCAATTCATTTTGACGAATCTCGTTTTCCTTTTGAACGATCATTTCCTTGTATTTTTGGATATTTTGTCTCAGGCCATCTTTATCTCGAACCAACTGCTCATGATCTTTTTGCTTCTGCATTAAATCTGTTTTGGAGTCTGAAAGATTTTTCATCACTTTAGTTTTTCTCAACTTAATCGCAAAATCATAAACAAATTGCTTTGCCGCCTGTATTTGATCGGGATACTTTTCTGTACTTAAAAAATCTTTATCTGCTAAATCAAATGAAACACTAAACTTAGAACCATTTACGGTTTTTACAACATTTGCCGCAGCATTCATATTATTAAGGTGGATGATCTGAATCAGAACATTCTCGCTATTTATAGTATTCTTTCTTACCATTACTTTTCCTTTATATTTCTTCATTTCATTTTTCCATTCTTTTTCGACCATCCCAGGTTCACAGTCATAAATCTCAACTACAAGGCAATTTTGAAGCATTCCATTTAGCGTCTCTTTGGTTTCCACTACATTGGCTTTTTGCGCAACTGCTACATTAAAATAAAGTATTAACAGAATAAAAAAGAACCTCAAAATCTTCATGATATTTTGTTTGATATGTTTATAATTAATTTTTAATGGTCATACCGCACTCACATTTAAATAATAATCATTTTCTATGTTTAATAAATGATGATTTTTTACATGTTCGTTTTATATTAGCAAATTAAATCAACTCAATTCCTAAAAATACAATTATATCGCAGAAATCAGAAATTTGTATTTACTAATTATAAAATCTTAAAATGGCATCCGAAAAAAAATTATTTCTACTTGATGCACTGGCACTCATCTACCGTGCACATTTTGCATTTAGTAAATTTCCCAGAATGACCTCAACAGGTATGAACACATCAGCTGTTTTCGGATTCACGAATACATTACTGGATGTGATCAATAAGGAAAAACCAAGTCACCTAGCAGTTGTTTTCGATACTATAGCCCCTACTGAAAGACATATAGAGTTTGAGGGGTACAAAGCCAACCGCGAAGCCATGCCGGAAGACCTTGTTATTGCAATTCCATACATCAAAGAATTGATTGCGGCTTTCAATATCCCCACTATTGCAATAGACGGCTACGAAGCAGATGATGTAATCGGCACCTTATCAAAAAAAGCAGAGGCTCAGGGATTCACTACTTACATGATGACCCCAGATAAGGATTTTGCTCAACTAGTTTCTGATAACACTTTTATATACAAGCCTGGGCGAAAAGGAAATGAAGTTGAAATACTTGGAGTACCTGAAGTCTTAAAAAAATGGGAGATCAAAAATGTTGATCAAGTAATTGACATTCTTGCACTTTGGGGTGATGCTGTCGATAACATTCCTGGAATTCCCGGTATTGGCGAGAAAACTGCAAAAAAACTAATTTCAGAATACGATAGTGTTGAAGGGTTAATTGATCACACAGAAGAACTTAAAGGAAAACAAAAAGAAAATGTCATTGAATTTGCGGAACAAGGTTTAATGTCAAAACGATTAGCTACGATTATTTGCGACATAGATTTAGAGTTGGACGAAGAGGAATATAGATTGAAAACACCAGACAAAGAAAAAATTCAAGCACTCTTTGCAAAACTTGAGTTTAGGACTTTGGGTAAAAGAGTTTTTGGTGAGGAATTCGCGGTAAGTACGACTACAGAAAAAGCCATTAGCAGTAATGGGCATGTCAAGGAGGACAAAAAAAATAAACAAGTAGACTTGTTCGCACAAGCAGAAAGTCAATCATCAGATATAATTGACAATGCACAGGAAATTATTGAGGTTAATTTAAAAACAATAGAAGATGTAAAACATAAGTACCTCTTAATAGATGATGCAACAAAAAGGGCAAGGCTTATTGCTGATCTCCAAAAGCAAAAGCGATTTTGCTTCGACACTGAGACGACTGCACTAAATGCCAATGCAGCTGATATTGTTGGACTTTCCATTTCCTTTAAATCACATGAGGCTTACTATGTTCCAATTCCTGAGAAGAAAGAGCAAGCAGAAAATATTTTGAATGAATTTAAAGAAGTATTTGAAAGTGATTCCATTGAAAAGATCGGACAAAATATCAAGTATGATATCATCATTCTAAAATATTATGGAATTGAAGTTAAAGGGAAAATTTTCGATACCATGATCGCGCATTACCTTTTAGCTCCGGAAATGCGGCACAATATGAACGTACTTTCAGAAACTTACCTTGGCTACTCTCCTGTATCTATAGAGACACTAATTGGGAAAAAAGGTAAAGATCAAGGCAGTATGCGTGATGTTCCTATCGAACAAATTGTTGATTATGCCAGCGAAGATGCAGATATCACCTATCAATTATGGGAAAATTTTCATCCGCAAATCAAAGAAAAAGGAATTGAAAAACTATTTGATGAAATAGAAATCCCTTTGATCCATGCCCTGGCAGAAATGGAAAAAGAAGGAATCAAAATTGATGTTGAATCCTTAAAGGAATATTCCAAAGAATTAGAGGTTGACATTAAAAAGTATGAAAAGGAGATTTATCTTGATTCAGGAGAGGAGTTCAATATTGCATCTCCAAAGCAACTCGGAATTGTTTTATTTGAAAAACTAAAACTGGAAGAAAAGCCTAAGAAAACCAAATCGGGCCAATACGCTACCAATGAAGAAGTCTTATCCAGACTAGCTTCTAAACATCAGATCATCCAAAAGATATTGGATTTCAGGGGGCTCCAAAAACTCAAATCTACTTACGTAGATGCCCTACCCAATATGGTCATTGAACGGACCAATAAAATTCACTCTTCATTCAATCAAACAATAGCAATTACGGGTAGGTTAAGTTCGCAAGACCCAAATCTTCAAAATATTCCAATAAGAACTGAAAAAGGTCGTGAGGTACGGAAAGCATTTGTTCCAAGAAGCGATGAATTCACTTTGCTCTCTGCTGATTATTCCCAGATTGAATTACGCATTATTGCAGATATTAGTGACGACCAAGGAATGCAGGAGGCATTCATCAATAATGAAGATATTCATACTGCTACTGCCTCCAAGGTTTATGATGTTGCCCCTGAAAAAGTGGATGACAACATGAGAAGAAACGCAAAGACTGTGAACTTTGGAATAATTTATGGGATTTCAGCATTCGGACTTTCACAACGATTGAATATTAAACGAGCTGAAGCTAAACACATAATTGACCAATATTTTGCCAAATATTCCAACATCCAAAAGTATATGGTAGAGACCATTCAGTTTGCTAAGGAAAATGGTTATGTAGAAACCATTATGGGAAGGCGCAGATATTTGCGTGACATCAATTCACAAAATGCAACAGTAAGGGGTTTTGCCGAAAGAAATGCCATCAACTCTCCTATTCAAGGTTCAGCTGCAGATATGATCAAAATTGCGATGATCAACATTCATAAGGATTTTCAAGAGCGAGAATTTAAGTCGAAAATGATATTGCAAGTTCATGATGAACTGATCTTTGATGTGCACAAGGAAGAACTTGAACTAATAAAACCCATTGTTGAAGATAGGATGAAAAACGCCATCAAAATGAAGGTGCCTATTGAAGTTGAAATGGGAACTGGGGATAATTGGTTGGAGGCGCATTAGAGGTGAATCGTGTATTCGTTGATTGGGGAATTCGTATATTAATATCCTCACTGGCGCGCATTGATTTGTTTATTGAGTAGTGTATTGGTTTAGTTGTTAATAGTTGCTGCACTAATTAACTTTCTTAGCTTGTACAAACTTAGAAAACGATATATTTGAATATGCGACAAGCTATTATATTGGTTACCTCTACGTTGATTTGTATCAACCTAAGCTGTATGAAAGATTCAGATATTCCAAAAACATCAGCAAATGATTCAATAACGGCACCCAATTGTGATTCAAGTTATAAGAGTATTATCCATTTTTCAAAATGGAGATCAGAATCAGGCTGGATAAGTAGAGGAGCGGCCTACGATATTATAACAGATTATACTGAAATTTATGAATTACTTGATTCAATTGTAAACTTAGACAATCAGAATTATTATGTTGTTAGTAAAATGTCATATATGATTGACACCAAATATGATAATTATAATCCCAGCAGCCCCACAACTATAACTAAATCCGATACAACTATACAATACAATTATATTAGAGAAGATTATTGCAACAAAAAAGTTTACCTCTATTTGTATGAAAAGGACTGCCTATTATATAATTTTAATAAACAAATTGGTGATACACTAAAAGCGGATAGTTCCTGCGAAAGAACAATTGATCTTACTATCCAAACAATTGACTCAATTATAGTAGGGAATGAAACTTATAAGAAAATTAATTGCGACTACAAATATTCGGATGAATATCCATTTTTTCTAATAGAAGGTATTGGTTGCAGATTTGGCTTATTACAAGATTATTTTATCGATTATGAATATTTTCAGGACTGGGCGTTTTATAGTTTTTGGTTTAATGGAGAGGAAATTAAATAGACTCTACTATGGCCCTCACTGGCGCGCATTTGTAATGCGTGCTAGCCTAGGGTCACGTACCCTCTCTGTTTGTATCGACACAATTGTAGGCGAAATTAATACATACAAATGTATATTTTAGCGCTATTTGTAAAACAATAATAAAACTGTTCAGGAGTTTATTTATCCATGAGAATACTGAAATTCTTTTGTGCGGTTATTTTTCTTGTATTATGCCTAAATGCAAAATGTACATATTATGCCTATCTTGGACATAACCAAATTTGCCTCCACTGCTACCCTTCAACTACAACCAATACAGGACTGCTTCTTGAAACTAAGTTTCAAAAAAAAATATCAAAATATTTTAAGGGAGAAATAAACCTCCAAACTCGGGTTATGGATAATTTCGGTACAATATCGGCTTTGATGCCAGAGGTTGGTATTTCAGCCAAACTTCATAAGTTTTTTTCGCTTAAAACATGTTATCGTTATAACTTTATTCAAACTTCTGGTTCAAGAATCATCATTGCAGGGTATTTCAAATGGAAAAAGAAAAACTTTCCACTTAGGTTTCAGCTAAGAACCAGATTAGAGAATGAAGGTACAACTTCTTGGCGCAATAGACTAAGGCTGAATTTTAATTTAAGTAAAATTGTTGACCCCTATTCTTCATTTGAAATTTTTGATAATTGGTTGAAATATGATTTTATAGATGCTATTCGCTATGAAGTTGGATTAAAATGGAAGTTAAAAAAGAATATCAACTTCAATACACTCTATAGGTTTGAGAAATACTA
>JAESSM010000058.1 GCA_016764115.1 Bacteroidia bacterium
CACTTTATGATAGTTGATAGAGGAGAAGAAATAAGTGAAATTATAAACAAAAGAATAAAAAACGTCACCACAACAATGTATATGAAATCATAGCACCCTAATAGGATGGCAACGCTTGTATATTGGAAGAAATTATTCATTATGGGGTTTATTAAACAGTTAAACTGTTTGGTTTAACCTTGGGAGTGAGATTAGCAACGCTTAGATAGGTATCTATTATCCATATCGATAAAAAGCATTATCCACTCCCTTATAATTTCTTCAGAGTCTGAACAGTACTTAAGGCTACCACTAAGGTAAGCAAGAATAAAACACAAGCATAGACGAGAGAGGAAATCAGGTTAATCAAACCCTAATTAATCTCATAATCTATGGAAAAGATAATACATCAAAGTGTGGGTATTGACATCTCAAAAGACAGCTTCACCTGCTGTATTTGTAAAAAAGCAGAGCACATGTCTCTTTCTTTTACCCAAGTATGTGAATTTAAAAATGACAAAACAGGTCATAATCAACTAGTAAGGTGGGTTAGAAAACAAACAGAAAAAAAAGTTGAAATAGTATATGTGATGGAAGCCACAGGAGTTTATTACGAACCTCTTGCTCATCATTTGCATAAACTCAAACAACACTTGCATGTGGCTTTACCAAGTAAAATGAAGCATTACTTTAAAAGCTTAAATGTAAAGACAAAGACAGATTTAAATGACGCGCGTGTAATCGCCCAATTTGGAGCAGAAAGAAAATTATATTCCTGGCAACCACCATCTCCAGTACCATTATCGTTACGAGATTTGACAAGAATGTATGAGCAATTGCAAGTACAAAAAACAGCGTGTACAAATATGTTACATAGTAAGATGCACAGTTACGAAGTAAATGCTTTTGTTTTAAAATCAAATAAGTCCATTATTTCTTCCATTGAAAGGCAATTGGTCAAGTGTGAGCAGCAAATAAGAAAATTAGTAGCTTCTGAAAGCTGGTTGACTGAAAAGGTTAAAAAGCTGAGCACCATTAAAGGTGTTGGTTTTATGACTGTGGTAATTGTTGTTTCAGAAACATTAGGTTTTGATCAATTTAATAATGTGAAACAAGTGACTAGTTATGCAGGATATGACGTAGTAGAGAGGCAGTCAGGATCATCAATTAAGGGTAAATCAAGAATATCTAAAAAGGGAAACAGTCATCTTAGAAGAGCATTACATTTCCCTGCTTTAGTTGCTGCCAGATATAACAGCCAACTTAAGAATACATATAATCGTATTCACAATAAAAATCCTCATAAAATGGTAGGATTTGTTGCTCTACAAAGAAAGCTCCTAACACTTATGTTTACTTTATGGAAAAATGATACAGAATATATTGAAAATTATGAGCAGCTAAAGAAAGTAGCCCCTTGTAATCAAGAGGCTACACAGGATAGTAACACAATTACTTCCTTAAATTCAATTGAAGTATAAATATATAAAAACTCTCAATTATATTTGTGTTTTATAACAGTACCTTTTTAGCGGAAGCGTTGTGCAACATTGGTTAAAATGATAAAATATAAATTTATAATACTGTTTCTTTTATTTTGTGGTTGTAATCAAGTGGGAAACAATGAATTACAATCTGAAAGTATTCAGCCTGTACTTGTTCAGGATAGTGCTGTGAAATATATATCAGCTAACACAAGTTCGACTCTTTTTTTTATTCATGATTCTCTAGGAGAGTTTTGGACTTGCAATTCCATTGACACTTACAAAGAACTGAATTTTGAGTATGTTGATTATCACGTGGAAACAGGAGAGCCTATTCAAGGCTTAGAATATAGTGAAGGTTTTTTGAAAAAGTTCAATTTAAGGACATTCAATGAATCAAATAAAAAAATTGTACGCATAACATCTAGTATTCCTGAATTTTATTTATCCAATGGTGTAAAGATTGGCATAGCCGTAAAAGATTTGTTAAAAATTGATTCAACCCTGGTGTTTCATCACTCAGGTGGTGATTTAGCCGCTCATTTTCTTGGTGAGAAATATATGGCAGTTGTAGATTATCGTATGTTAGGTAATATTGACAAAACAAAAGCTTATGGAAAGGAGTTGAACAGTCAAGTGAACCCTGAAGCAGAAATTACACATTTAGAAATTTGGGATATATGTAAAGAATGAACGTTGCACAACAAAGAACTGTGCTAAAAACCCAATAAAAAGTTGATTAATTTATAGCCAAAGTACTTCTATAACTTTCATCATATTCTATTCCTGAATTTGCAATAGCAAAAGCTTGTTTTAGTAGCTTATTGCACACGGCCATTAGGGCCAGTTTTTTACTCTTCCCTTTTGCTGTTATTCTTTCATAAATTTCTCGACATGCTTTATTATGTTGACATGCTGTAAAGCTGCACATAAACAATAGATTCCTCAGTTTCTTATTCCCAATTTTACTTATTCTTGGGCGCCCCTTCACACTACTTCCTGATTGTCGTATCATTGGTGTTAAACCAGCAAATGCGCACAACTGGCTCGCTGTAGTAAATCGTTCAAACCCATCTGTAAGTATTATAAGCATTATTGATGTCTTTCTGCCTAATCCTGGTATACTTTCTAATAACGTCAGGAGCTTTTGGTGTTCTACTTTTACATACTCCGTTAGTTGGATCTCCAGTGCTTTTATCTCTTTCTCTATATTTTTTAGACTTTTCCTCAATGATTTTACAACCATACTACTCGGATTGCCTAAAACCTTTTCTCCGTGAAGCTTATTCTTGATGGCTGTTGTTTGTTTCAAATACAAACTCAATAAGCGAGTAATCTGAAAGCATTCTGTTTGATTTTTTGAGTGCCCAGACCAAAGTTTTAATTCAGCTTTTTGAGCATACATACAGATCATCTTAGCATCCGATTTATCTGTTTTAATCTTAGACAATTTCATTTGGATAAATCGCTTTACAGACAATGGGTTTTCAACTGACACTTTCAATCCTTGCTCTACTAAATAATAAGCCAGCTGATAATGATAATAACCTGTTGCCTCCATCACACAATGACTATTTGAGTCAAGCAGTTTCAATAACTTCTTAAATCCTTTGAAATTGTTCTCAAACTGATCATGTTTACCGGTTGAGTCCATTACATCAAAGACATCCTTGCTGATGTCAATACCGAAATAATTAATACCTTTATTCATAACTATTTAAATTAGGAAAGGACAATCTACTTTGTTTTCAACTACTTAAAAACGAGATCTAATGTCTCACAGAACTGTACGAAATTGAAGTAGAAAAGAGAGGGGGTTATCTATGTTGACGAAGTCGATAGCTTCTCTGTGTATGATAATCTTATTCCTCTCTTTTGTTCTTTCTGGTTAAAATTTAAAGTTAATATTTTGTAAGCTTAAGAGGTGTATAAGCAATTGGCGCGACAAGCAAGTACACAAGGCTGGCTACTGCTCAAACACGTAAGCAATGAAAAAAAGGAACAATGAGACAGAACACACTTAAAATCTTCCTGTTGTCAATTATAACAATTGGGTACGTGACTATTCACGCTCAGACAATTCAATACACTATGCCGGAAGAAACCGAACAACACGAAGGCACATGGATACAATGGCCTCACAACTACCTGTATGGCCCTTGGTATAAAGATGATGTAACTCCAACCTTTGTAAGCATGACCAATGCCCTGCAAGCAGGGGAGAATGTTCATATCATAGCTTACGACAGTACCGAACTGTCCGATATTGTTACCGCACTTACAAATGCAAGTGTACCTCTAACTAACATAGACTTTTTTATTCACCAAACCGATGACGTTTGGAGCAGAGATAATGGCCCTATGTTCGTTTACGACCAAAATAATGACCTGACTATTCTGGATTGGGGTTTCAACGGTTGGGGGTTTGATACTCCCTATTCAAAATGCGATGTAATTCCTCAAAGCATAAGTACAGATATTGGCATTCCAAGAATTGATTTAAGTGCAATGGTATTAGAAGGCGGTGCAATAGAGCATGACGGAAACGGAACAATGTTTGCAACACGCAGTTCAGTAACACATTCGACTAGAAACCCATCCCTCACAGAAGCCCAAATAGAAGACACGCTTACGACCTATATGGGAATTACAAAGTTCATATGGCTGGATGGCATATACGGGCAAGATATCACCGACCAGCACATTGATGGTTTCGTAAAATTTGCCAACGACAGCACCATAGTTACCATGGATAGCACCGAACTTGCTTACTGGAACGTTACCCCTGCGGAAATAGACACCATTTACAATGCCACCAACACAAGCGATGACCCCTATAGCATTGTAACCGTTCCCCTTACACAGAATGATGTGCTCACCACCAATGCAACCAACTTGGGCTACAAAGGTTCGTATGTGAATTACTACATAGCAAATAATACAGTGCTTGTGCCTACCTACAATGACCCTAATGACGCAACGGCACTAAACATAATACAGGGAATATACCCAAACAGAACAGTGGTGGGAATTGATGTAAGAAACCTGTATGAATACGGAGGGATGATACATTGTATAACACAACAACAAGCCGTTGACTTGAACGCAACAGGTCTAATTGAACCAAGTAATTCGTCATCTCAGATAAACCAAAATAGCCCCAACCCATTTGACGAGTTTACAACTATTACCTTCTCCGTTGGACCGAATTCCCAGGCTATGTTAGACATATACAATTTATTGGGTCAAAATGTTCTGACATTGTCACCAAATTCAGGACACCACAAAATAGTTTTAAGTGCAACTGACTTTGAAAGCGGAATTTACCTATACACATTAGCTGTAGATGGACAAGTTGTTGGTAGCAAAAAAATGATAATGAATAAATAAAAACTGTTGCCAACAATCGCAAAAAAAAACATAGCTACCCTGTGGGATAGCAACGTTTTTTAGCGGAACCGTTGAATGGTATTGAAGTTTATCTAAAACCTTCCCCAAAACTACAAATTCCAAGTTGTACTTTCCGGAAATTTAATTTCTAATATGGTAGATGTAAGCAAACTCCAGCAGGGGCTATACCATGTAGAGGTTTGTTCAACCCAAGGAATTTATTATCAGGAGTTAGAGATACTTCGATAATTTGCCTTTCCCTTTCTAAATACCCATCTTTAGAATATCAAATTATCCTTATAACCATGCTCAGGAAATCTTGTCTTTATCTTCTATTGCTACTCCTCTCTTTTGGTGAGGGGTATGGGCAGAATGAGGATAAAGACTTGTCCGCCAACCGGCGGATTGATTCTCTTCAAAGTGCTTATCAAACCGCCACCCACGACACCACCAAAATAAATATCCTCCTCTCTTGGGGAGATGAAATCTATATAAATAAGCCTGATTCTGCTCTCATTCTCTGGACAAAAGCAAGAGATATAACAAATAAATGCTTAAAAAGAAATTCAAAGTTTACTGAATTAGAATTATTGACACTAAAAAAAGCCAAGGCAGATGCATTTTTGAATATAGGTTATTTCTATGGCATGAAGGGAAACCAGAAACTTTATCTGAAATATGCAATTAATGCTGCGAATATACATGAGGATTTGCTAACTGAAAAAGCACAAAAAAAATGGATTGAAAATTTGAAGAAAAAAGTTTTTTTAAGAATGAAAAAGAAACTTAAAAAAGGATTGGCTACGTCTTATAACCACATAGGATTTATATCTGAAAGGCTAGGAGAGATTGAAAAGGCTTTGGAATACTACTTTTTGAGTTTAGGGATTAGAGAAGAGATTAAGGATAAAATAGGGATG
>JAESSM010000059.1 GCA_016764115.1 Bacteroidia bacterium
TGGAAAAACTGTACATATTATCCTTCTCTCATAAGAACATTCGCCTTAAAAAGCTGGGGGAATTAATAATTTCAGAAGAAGAATTAAAATCAAAATTAGTTTCAATTAAAAAAGAACTACATTTTGAAGAACTGCTTTATGTAGGTACATGCAACCGAATTGAATTTACGATTGTTGCAAACAATCCACCTAAAGTAACAACATTATTACATCACTTATTCCCAAAATTATCTAAAGATACTTTGCAGTTTTTTAAAACTAAAGTAATAACATATAATGCCGAAGATGCTGTAAAGCATTATTTTGATGTGGTGTCCTCTTTAGACTCGTTAGTTGTAGGAGAAAAAGAAATTACCTCTCAGGTAAAGGATGCTTATGAAAAATGTAATTCATTTGGCCTTACTGGAGATGTACTTAGAATGCTACAAGATCAAGCAATACAAGTTTCTAAAGCTGTATTCTCACAAACAAAAATTGCTGAAAATCCTGTTTCTGTTGTTTCATTAGCATATCGAGAATTACGAGAAATAAATAAAAATATCAACAGCAAGTTTTTAATAATTGGTGCCGGGCAAACCAACAAATTAATGGCCAAATACTTGTTGAAACATGGTTATAAGAACTTCTCCGTTTTTAACAGAACATTAGCTAATGCTGAATCTCTTGCCGAATATTTGAATGGGGATGCTTATCAACTAGATTCTTTAAACGGTTTTTCTGAAGACTTCGATGTGATCATTACCTGTACGGCTTCACCAACACCTGTCATCACCAATAAGCTTTATCAAAAACTAAGCAATAAAGGCTCCGAAAAGGTCATAATAGACCTTGCCGTACCTGGTGATGTAGAAGAGTCAGTTTCAAATTCATCCAGTGTAAAATACATCTCGATAGAAAATCTTGAAATTATCGCTGAAAAAAATAAGGCCAAACGAGAAAAAGAAATTGGTGCCGCACAGAAAATTATTGCAGCAAGCATATTAGAATTTGAAAAGAGAGCTCAGAAACGAGAAGTTGAATTGGCTATGAAAGCCATTCCCGATAAAATTAAAGAGATCCGCGCTACAGCCATTGATAAAGTATACGCTGAAAAAGTTGGCAAACTTGATGACGATTCCAAAGCCCTATTGGATGACATTCTCAACTATATGGAAAAAAAATACATCAGCGTACCTATGAAAATGGCCAAAGAAATTTTGGTCGAAAAATAACTTTCGTGAGGCTGTAGCAAAACACCGTTTTCTGTCATCCTGAATGAAATGAAGGATCTAGTAACATAGTAATAACTCAGGAACAAGATTTTTCACTACGTTCAAAATGACATTTGTTTTTTGACTTTTTGAACAACCTCATCATTAATCCATCATGAAAATTAAAATAGGAACCCGGGGAAGTGATTTGGCTTTATGGCAAGCCAATTATGTAAAACAACAATTGGAACTTATTGGTCATGAAGTTGAGATCAATATTATCAAGACTCAAGGGGATAAAATTCAAAATGTAAGCTTTGATAAACTGGAAGGCAAAGGTTTTTTCACCAAAGAAATAGAAGATGATCTTTTAAACAAAGAAGTTGATCTGGCAGTTCATTCTTATAAAGACCTTCCCACTCAGTTTCCAGAAGGTTTGATAATTGCGGGAATTTCATCCAGAGAAGATCCCTCAGAATGTTTATTGATCAGAAGAAAAAGCCATGATGGGACCAAACCTTTATCTGTAAAATCAAAAGGAATAATTGGGACTTCATCGGTTAGAAGAAAATCCCAGTTAATGGCTATACGAAATGATATAGAAATAAAACCACTTCGAGGAAATGTTCCGACAAGAGTTCAAAAATTAAAAGATGGTGAGTACGATGCTATCATGTTGGCTTATGCCGGTGTACTTCGACTACCCTTAGAATTGGGTGATCTGTTTTTGCACAGGATAGATCCTGATTATTTTGTTCCGGCTCCTGCACAAGGAGCACTCGCTTACCAAATAAGAGAAGACAATAAAGAACTACAAGCTGAAATTCAAAAAATAAATAATCCTTATTCAGGTGAAACGGTTGGAGTTGAAAGAGAAATACTCAGGTTATTTGAAGGTGGATGTCAAGTTCCGATAGGCGTCTATTGTTCCAGAAATGAAGACAAACTCAATGTTTACGTTTCTAAATCAAAAAGTGGTGATGAACTTTCTTTAAGATATCATGGAGAATTTGATTCAAGCCAAAATGACATTGCCATTAATGTGGTTAATAAAGTAAACGGACTTAATCCAACCTCTGTTTTTATTTCCAAAGACTTGGACAATGATAACCTCTTTCTCAAAACATTGACGGCTTATGGATATTCCGTTCAAGGGCAATCATTAATTGAGATCAAACCATTGGAAACAGAGCTTCCAAAAGATAAGTTTGACTGGATATTTTTCTCAAGTAAAAATGGAGTAAATATTTTCTTTGATAAATTTCCAAAGGCCGCTAATAAAATCCAAATTGGAGTTATCGGTGAAGGAACAAAATCTGTACTGAATGAACTAAATATTATTCCTGATTTTGTAGGGCATTCCTCAGATACAATAGAGGTAGGCAAATCATTCTCCGTACTATCAAATGGAGATACTGTACTATTTCCAAAATCAAGAAATGGGTTGGATAATGTTAAAGATCAGTTGACTCCAGAAACTAAAGCACTTGATTTTCCAATTTACGAAACAACTTTAAGATCTGATTTTGAGATACCTGAATCAGAAATTCTTGTTTTTACAAGTCCGTCAAATGTGGAAGCTTATTTAACTAAATATCAAATTGATGATAATAAAAAGGTACTAGCGATCGGAAACACAACAGAAAAAGCATTGAAAGAAAACGGAATAAAAAATATTATAACTGCCAGGCTTCCCAATGATTTGGGATTGTTGGAGGCGGTTTTTAGTATTTAACTTAACGCGTCATTGCGAAGGAGGAACGACTGAAGTAATCTCCAGCCTTGAGTTACCCCGTAGGGGATTGCTTCTCTACGTTCGCAATGACGAAAATTGAAATAGTCATGCAAACACGACCAAGAAGACTTCGAAAAAATCCTATCATAAGAGAAATGGTAGCTGAAACAAGGTTGTCAAAGGAGATGTTCATCTATCCTTATTTTGTAGTGAAGGGAAGTGATGTTACAGAGCCGATCAAGGCAATGCCAGGGATCAATCATTTTTCTGTGGACACATTAATAAAGGATGTAGAAGCAGGATTAAAACTGGGAATCAACAAAGTCTTACTTTTTGGTGTTGGTGAAGATAAATCAGAAGATGGAAGTTCTTCCTACGATTCAACTTCTGTTATTCCGGAAGCTATCAAAGAACTAAAAAAGAATTTTGGTGCTAATATTTACGTAATTACAGATGTGTGCCTATGTGCCTATACTTTACATGGACATTGCGGTATCATTGAAAATGACTATGTACAAAACGATGTCTCTGTTGATGCCCTATCAAAAATGGCATTGGCTCATGCACAATCTGGTGCTGATATGGTTGCTCCATCGGATATGATGGATGGAAGAATTGAAGCTATCAGAAATATATTGGATGATAACTCCTTTACTGAAACGGCCATCATGTCGTATGCTGTAAAATATGCTTCCGCTTATTACGGACCATTTAGAGAAGCAGCAGACTCCGCTCCAAGTCATGGTGATAGAAAAAGCTACCAAATGGATTTCAGAAATCCTGATGAATCATTAAAAGAAGCATTGCTTGATGAAGATGAGGGAGCTGATATTTTGATGGTAAAGCCAGCTTTGGCTTATTTGGATATTATTTCATTAGTGAAAGACAATACCACCTTACCTGTTGCTTGTTACAATGTTTCCGGTGAATACTCCATGGTTAAAAATGCTGCTCAGACAGGATTAATTGATGAAGAAAAAATTGTAATGGAAAATATGCATGCCTTTGCCCGTGCCGGAGCAAATATTATTATTTCATATCATACAAGGGATATTTTGGAGAATGGGTGGATTGAATAGCTAAAAGATTTTATCATTTATTTGTCAATATTTGCTTTTTTCCAATTCAATACGGAAACACCAACATTCAATCCAACTCGAAAAAAAGGAAATAATTCAACCCTATCTCCAGAATATTCAACATCAGCATATAGTCCCTGACTACCAATTTTATGAATTGTAAATTCTCTATGTCTAACACCGAAACCAGCACCTACAAATAAATCAAGTACAAATATTTCAAATTTTGGATTTAGGTAGTAATAATTCATAAATAATAACTCATTCAATGTTTCGCTTCTCCTTTGAAAACGACCTCCATCACCTCCATACATCTTACCTCCATTATCTAATTTTCTTCTTTTGTAATAAATGGTAGGTTCAAACCCAGTCAAAGAACCTGAAAAATTGCATTTAACTCCTAAACTAATAGACCCTCCTTTGTATTCCTCCAAATTAGGCCAATCATATTCCTCATTTTCATATACATAATACAACCCATCTGAAAAGTATGTCGCAACATCCACTTTCTCTGGATAATACATTAATTCGGATGTTATCATAAAGTCACTCCCATATCCATAATAGAGTTTGATTGTAGCTGTTGTATAATATTTGTGTACAGAGGGAATTGCCAGAGTTGGAGGATATGAAATGGAAAGCACTTTGACATTTTTAGAAGTATCTCTTTTCTTGGCTACTGTTTGCAATGAAATAAACATCAAACATGTAAAAAGAAATATCGCAATTCTTGGCATTGAAAGAAGATTTGATTTTAATTAGAAACGTAAAATTCCACGAAATATTCCTTATTGTAGTGATGTATTGCAATACGTCATTACTCTTTGTTAAATCTATACATTAAATTAATTCCGAAATGAGCTGTTGGCCAATGGTAGTGATAAATTTCAACTTTTGGAATATCATTTATTGACACAAAGCCTCCAATATCCCAAAAAGCAATTTCAATTACTTTTCTCCTTTTATATCTATAACCTAACCCTGTGTAAGACATAACGGCAAATCTATTACTGATATTAATTTCAATACCTGTTAAAATTTTAGTAAGAAACACGTGCATCCTCTCATTGACCAAATCTTCACAATAATAATCCCGCAACCATTGGCTATCATAAAACCTAAACTTATAACCTACTAAAGGTTTAATAAAAAAATCCACATATTTACTCTTGCCAATATTTTTGATTAATCCGAAATCCAATATTATACTATTAAAATAATCTTCTGGTGAAGACAATACAGCAGAATGGCAAGCCCCATAAATTTCTTTATCCCAGTATACTTCAAATAATTTACTGTTACTATGCTGTACACCAATTGAGGTAAATAATGTTTTATTCCTCAAGGGATATTGAAATTCTAAAAAATACGTACCGGTTAATTGGCGTAGCGGATGTAATACGATCGCATTTTTATATTTTAATGTTGAATCCCTTTTAGTAGCAAATGTTTGAACAAAACCGCACAACAAAAGGATCAAAACAAATACCCAAGTCTTTGAAATTTTAATGGGATTCATAAAATTTTTACTCTTCCAATAATTGCAACTGAGAATTGAATTGTGGGAATATGGTAATCTGAAAATCCATTGATAGTTTCAAAATCAATTGATTCAATCCCATTAACCCTTTCATCTGTTATCTTGTAGTTTTTTCTTTTATACCTGTAACCCAAACCAAA
>JAESSM010000206.1 GCA_016764115.1 Bacteroidia bacterium
TTACAGGCCTATGGTATTTTACCATGGCATTTAAATTTAATGATGTATAAGCTGACCGAGGCTTTTAAAGAAAAAAATGCCTATAGAATTCTAAAATTATCTACTGAGTTTGGCCATTACATGGGTGATGCTCATGTGCCACTTCACACTACTGAAAATTATAACGGGCAGTTTACCGATCAGAAAGGCATACATGGTTTTTGGGAAAGTAGATTGCCTGAGTTATATGCCGATGATTATGATTATCTGGTTGGTAGAGCGAAATATGTCGATAAGCCGTTAAACAGGATTTGGGAGATCATTCATGCAAGTTTTAGTGCCTTAGACTCGGTGCTTACTTTTGAAAAGGAACTCCATAATTCCTTTCCAAGTGATCAAATATATAGTTATGAAACAAGGGGTAGGAGCAATATAAAAACTCATTCACAGCCATATTCATATGCATACCACAAAAAATTGGATGGGATGGTTGAGCGCAGGTTAACAGCATCAATTATTGACCTGGGAAGCTTTTGGTTTACTGCTTGGGTCAATGCTGGCCAGCCTTCTCTGGATAACCTTTCTTTAAAAGAGGAGTCTGAAGAAGAAAAAGAAGAGAAAAAGAAAATAAACCGATTATGGCAGGCCGGAAAAATATTTGGCCGCGAACACTCTAATTGATAGTTTGGAGTTGATAGTGATTAGTTCGTAGGTCTAATAATTAATTACTCAGAACTTATAACTAAAAACTCACCACTAATTAAGCATAACTGTGTAACATCACAGGCATTACCAACATCAGGATTTCTTCGTCATCAGATTTGCTGTTAGGAAGAATAATTCCTGCCCTGTTCGGCTCTGACATCTCCACAGTAACTTCATCAGTATCCAAATGCGATAACATTTCTATCATGAACTTTCCGTTAAAACCGATCTCCATATCTTCACCCTCGTAATTACATGAAAGTCTCTCAGTTGCTTCATTGGCAAAATCTATATCTTCAGCAGAAATATGAAGTTCACTGCCATTGATCTTTAGTTTTACCTGATGAGTGGTTTTACTTGAAAAGATAGCAACTCTTTGAATGGAATTCAATAAAGCTTCTCTGCTGATTCCCATTTTATTTGGATTTTCTAATGGGATCACAGCTTCATAATCAGGGTACCTTTCATCAATAAGTCGACAGATTAAATTAATGTTTGAGAAAGAAAAGAATGCATTAGACTTATTGTAGTTGATCTTAACACCAGATTCTTCTTCTGTGGCCAGGGAGGTTTTCAAAAGGTTGAGTGCCTTCCTTGGTAGAATAAATGAAGTAGGTTCTGAACATTTCACATCATTTCTTGTATACTTTACCAATTTATGTGCATCTGTTGCAACAAAATGAATATTTGATTCATTTAACTGGCAGTACACACCTGACATTGCCGGACGCATTTCATCGGTTCCAACCGCAAACAAAGTTTTGTTAATGGCATTTGATAAAACTTTTGAACTCATTTCAATTGAAGAAACATTTTCAGGTTCTGGGATATTTGGAAAGTCATTTCCACTTTCTCCGGTTATTTTGTACTTACCATTATCTGAACTTATTTCAACAGAATTCTTGTCGTTATCTATTGTGAAAGTAACAGGTTGCTCAGGAAAGGTTTTTAAAGAATCCAAAATGATCTTTGCAGGAACAGCAATCACTCCATCTTCCTTTGATTCAACCGGAAGTGTAGTCTGCATGGTAGTTTCCAGGTCTGAAGCGGTTACAGTTAGCTGTCCGTTACTAACCTGGAATAAATAGTTTTCTAAAATAGGTAATACAGAATTTGGGTTGATAACACCGCTAATAGCTTGTAATCCTTTTAATAGTGCTGAAGTTGAAACAATGAATTTCATATGTTGATTAAATTAAAGTTTTGAGAATTGGCGTAAGCATACAAAGTTATATTTTAACCCAATAATTAACAAGCAATTTTAGTGTTTAATTGCTTAAAATTTGTTGATATAATTAGTTTTTTTGTTGCATGTATCTAAACGGTATTAAATTTCGTAACAATCTTTATATTTGTTGATATGAAGCTAGTTAGAATAATAGCATTGAGTGCCCTTCTTTTAATTTTCTTTGCTGAAAATTTGAGTGCTCAAAATTACAGAACTAGCTTTGGAGCTAAATTACTTTGGGACAGAGGAATGAGCCAGGGAGGTGTGATCAAAAGGTTTATCCCAAGATTTAAAACAGATAAGAATAATGATGCTGTAGAATTAACAGTTAACAGATTATGGAAAGGTGGGTTGTTTACATTAGTATGGCTTCGTCATAATCCACTTTATTTGGGTAGCGGTGGTACATTTCATGGATTGTACTGGTACTGGGGAACAGGATTCCATACGGGTGATTTTCGAGTTCAGGAGGCAATTTGTAGGTCATTAACGGGGATAAACCGCATACGAGAAAATAATCGGATTACTAAATTTGGCGTAGACTGGGTGGTGGGAATAGAATATGAATTGGATAATTTAGACAGACACCAGTGGTTCCCTTTTCAAATAAGCATGGATTTTAAACCTTATTATGACATCTATAGTTCGGGATGTGGAGGAAATTGGGTTCTTGCAGCAGCCCTTTCATTTGGTCTAGCCAAATAAGCACAAAAAAAGCGGAATCAAATTTGACTCCGCTTTTCTATTTTAGTCTTCTTACTCTTAGTTATAATTTGGCAAGAATGAATAATTCTTGGCATAATGAAGCATTTGACCTTCAAAACTATCTGGATAAATAACTTTTACATCGATTAGTTCATCACCCTCAAAAACAGGTACCAACTGAGGATTTACAAAACCTGCATAAGGAGGTACTGCCAATTTCTCATACCTTGCAAGTACTTCTTTGTGAATTTCCTTATCCACTTTTACGCCATAGTTTTCAACTAAAGCTTTACCTGCCTCGTAATCCCCTTCTGATTTTATTCTTTGTATTTCTTTTAGAAGTTCGCCAAATAAAAATCGCAATTCATTGTAATCATTTATTACAAAATAAGTCTTTCCTTCGTTTGAGGTCCTTTCAATTACTTGCTTGGTTTTACCTTTTTCATAAGCCCACTTAGCTACTAATTGCCTGTTTCTCATGTGAGCTTCTTCAATATTTTCACCTAATTCAATTCTTGTCAATTGATACAGCAACCCGTTAGTAATGTAGTCGTTGTAACCTGCTATCCCAACTTCTAAGGATGGCATAACTCCAATATCGACTAATTTTTGATCCATCATATAGTACAATGCAACAAGGTCAGCTCTTGCTTCTTCCAATGTGGAAGCATAGCTCTTCATAGTTTCTTTTGGAGTACCGATTCCGGGATTGATCTTTCCCGATGCGTGTCCAATTACTTCATGCATATCTGTATGAAGATTATCAGCAAGGTGAGCATATTTTCTTGCTAGTTCAATGTATTCTTCTGAAGGAGCAAATTCAGCTAGTACACCACCTCCAGTACTTGACTGGCTATAAGCATCAACAATATTCCCAAGGTTAACTGATTTAGAACCATGATTAGCCCTGATCCAGTTTGCATTGGGTAGGTTAATTCCAATTGGAGTTGATGGAGAGGCGTCACCTGCTTCTCCCACAACAGTTATTACTTTTGCAGAAATACCTTTTACTTTTTCTTTCTTGTGAGCATTCATAATGGGAGAATGATCTTCAAACCATTGTGCTTCTTTCCGTATTGCATCAATTCTAACACTGGCATCAAAATCTGTTACGAAAACAACCGATTCATAAGATCCTTTGTATCCCATTGCATCGCCATATACTTCAATAAATCCATTAATAAAGTCGATAGTAGAAACTGTATCTTGAACCCAAAGAATATTATATTCATCAAATTTCTTAAGGTCCCCTGTTTTGTAATACTCAACTAATTTTCCAATGTATTGTCCTTGAAGATCGTTTTCCGCAACTGTTTGTGCTTTTTCTAACCAATAAATAATCTGCTCGATAGCATCGGAGTACATTCCACCAACTTTCCACTGTTGTTCACTTATCTTATCCCCATTTTTTACCAATTTGGTATTTAATCCATGAGAAATAGGTGCTGGGTCATCTTGGTCTATTCGACTTTCGTAAAATGCTTCAGCTTCTTCTTGTGTTAAGCCTTCATAAAAGTTATTGGCAGAATTAGCAACTAAATCACCATTTGGATCAAGGTTTACTTTCTTTTCATCAAGAAATTGGTCAAACATTACAGGAATTAGTTTGTTAATAAGCCCAGCAATATTTTCATTTTTCTCTAATGGGAAATTGCCATTCAAAGTACTGCTCTTTACTAATTGAGAAAAGTATTCTTTAGAAAACTCCGGAAGGAATTTTTTAGTAGAATAATGGTGATGTATGCCATTTGAGAACCAAACTCTTTTGGTGTATTCCATAAACTTGTCCCAATCTAGAGTAGTTCTATCGCCTTCGTAGTTTTCAACTATAGACTCTAAGGTTCTTCTTACTGTAAGATTATGCTTGTAATTTTGGTCCCAGGTTATGTCACGTCCACATAAACCGGCTTGAGATAAGTAATAAAGAA
>JAESSM010000060.1 GCA_016764115.1 Bacteroidia bacterium
GCTTTATATTAGAACCTAACAGACTATATTTAGGAGTTACTCAGGAGTATACTGAAACCCATTCTCACATTCCATTTTTGGAGGGAAAATCCAGCACGGGTAGACTTGGAATTGATATTCATGCAACTGCTGGTAAAGGAGATGTAGGGTTCTGCAATACATGGACTTTGGAAATATCATGCAAACTTCCGGTTAGGGTTTATGCAGGCATGCCCATTGGTCAGTTAATTTATTTTGCTGTTGAAGGAAAAATTGAAACATATTACAACACTAAGATAAATGCCAAGTATAATAACAGGACCATACGTCCGGTTGAGTCTATGATGTGGAAGAACGAATTTTAATATTTCACTTTAAAAAAATTGTCACAAGTCCAGAAAAAATGGTTAATGGCTGATAACCAGGATCAATCCATAGTTGATGATCTTTCCAAGCTCCTAAAAATTGATTCCACATTGGCCACACTCTTGGTAAAAAGAGGTATAACCACTTTTGATGAAGCCAAGTCATTTTTTAGACCGCAATTAGAAAACCTTCACGATCCATTTTTGATGAAGGATATGGATAAGGCCATTGAACGAATCGATCGGGCTATATCCAACAATGAAAAAATACTCATTTATGGAGATTATGATGTTGATGGAACCACGGCTGTCTCGTTGGTTTACTCATTTTTAAAAAGGCAATACGAGTATGTTGGTTATTATATTCCAGACAGATACCGGGAAGGATATGGAATTTCAACCATAGGCATTGATTGGGCCAAGGAAAGGAATTATTCACTGATCATCGCTTTGGACTGTGGCATAAAAGCCATTGATAAAGTAGATTATGCCAAGGGAAAAGGCATTGATTTCATTATTTGCGACCACCATTTACCAGGTGATAATATTCCAAAAGCGGCCGCAATTCTCAACCCAAAGAGAAAGGAATGTGAATACCCTTATAACGAACTATCGGGTTGTGGAATTGGATTTAAATTGGTTCAGGCTTATGCAGTAAAACACAATATCGATTTTGAATATTTGAAGAAGTATCTTGACCTGCTGGTTGTTAGTATTGCTTCTGACATTGTTCCTATTACCGATGAGAATAGAACCATGGCCTATTTCGGACTTCAACATGTCAATAAATCACCCAGGCCGGGAATAAAGGCACTTATCGACCTGTCAAAGAAAAGGGGCAATCTTGATATTACAGACCTTGTATTTATTGTTGGTCCAAGAATTAATGCAGCCGGAAGGATGGATGATGCAAAAAACGCAGTTAAGTTATTAATTACTCCAAATCTTGACCAAGCCAGAGAAGCATGCATCATCATCAATGATAACAATACTCAGAGAAAAATTGTTGATAGTGATATCACTGAAAGCGCATTACAAGCCATTGAAAATGATTCAAAGGCATTAGACAGAAAATCAACGGTTTTGTTTAATCCTGATTGGCACAAAGGAGTAATAGGAATTGTTGCTTCGAGATTGATCGAGAAACATTATCGGCCAACTATTATCCTTACACAATCAAATGGACATGCAACAGGTTCTGCCAGATCAGTTCATGGATTTAATATTTATAATGCCATTGATGAATGCAAAGACCTACTTATTAATTATGGGGGCCACATGTATGCAGCAGGTTTAACCATGGATGTCGGAAACGTAGAAAAGTTTAAAGAAAAATTTGAACAGGTTGTTTCCAAAAATATTACGGATGATCTACTAACTCCGGTCATCAATATTGATGCCTCTATCCCCTTGGATACGATTACGCCTAAGTTTTTCAGAATATTAAAGCAATTCGGACCATTTGGACCATCTAACATGAATCCGTTATTTAGATCTGACAATGTTGAAATTAACAAGAAAAATATTCGAGTAGTCGGAAATGATCATTTAAAACTCTCTATAAAACAAAATGGTTCTCCAATATTTGATGCGATCGCATTTGGTCAAGGTTCAAAACTAGAGGAAGTAAAATCAGGGAATCCAATTAACATTTGTTATAACATAAAGGAAAATGAATGGAACGGCAGAACAACCATTCAACTTGACGTTAAAGACATCCAACTAGAGTCATAAATAAGTAGTGCCTAGAGTTTGGGATGCCTATAGTGCCTAAAGTATTTATTCTTGTCAATTGATTAAAAGATCATTAGATCAACATAAAACGTCCTATCCATTATCAAATTACTTCCTTTATATAACTTTAGGCACTCCAAACTTTAGTTCACTTTAAGTACTCATTAGTAACCAATTGCTTATTCAACAATAACTTCATAATTTCACGTTTTAATGTTATTTGACAGGATGTCTAAATTTCCCTTCATATTATTAATCGTTATTTTTGTTTTCGCCGCATGCGGGGACAAAGACTGTGATAACGATGTACCAGTAATTGCTTATGACAAATTCACCAAATATGACTCAGCAGGTGTATTAACTATCACTTTTGAAGATTGTGATGGTGATCTTGGAAGCAGTGATACAGCCGTTTTCAATATGTTCATTGATTATTATGAGAATCAGGACAGCGGTTATTCTAAGGTGGTGGCACCTGTTTATATCTTCATAAAAGACACTGCTGAAACTGACACTGTTATTAGTAATGACACTATAAAAGCCGGAGAAACATTTACCTACCAAGTTTATGCCGGAGAAGACACAGTCAACTTTGAATATAGAATACCCCCTTTGACTCCCGAAGGAAACAACAAATCTATAAGCGGCTTAATTGAGGTATCGTTAAATACTACTATCAGATTTAATGACGAAGTAATGTATATTTTTTACGTGGTTGACAATGCCCTCAACGAGAGTAACAAGGATACCGCCTTTGTAACATTCCCATAAAACTCTTATTATTTACATGGATATAGGCAAGCAAAGCATTAGCGATTGGTTTAAATCACTTCAGGCTGACATATGTCGAGGTTTAGAAAAGGTAGATGGGAAAGAGAACTTCTTATCGGATGAATGGCAAAGAGATGAGGGTGGTGGAGGCATTTCAACTATCATTCAAAATGGAACTGTTTTCGAAAAAGGGGGAGTCAACTTTTCAGCAGTTTCCGGATCATTATCAATTCCAGCATTAAAGAGTTTAAACTTAGATTCTCTTTTGTCTGGTTCAAATAAAAGTGAATTTGATTTTTTTGCAACCGGAATTTCTATTGTTATACATCCGCTAAATCCCATGGTACCGATTATTCACATGAATTTGAGGTATTTTGAACTAGATGAAAATGTTAGTTGGTTTGGTGGAGGTATTGACCTCACCCCTATTTATATTGTTGAAAAAGATGCGGCATTTTTTCATCGAGAATTAAAACACATTTGTGATAAACATGATCCAGACTATCACAAAACTTTTAAAAATTGGGCAGATGACTATTTCTTTATTAAACACAGAACCGAAACCAGAGGTATAGGAGGAATCTTTTTTGATCGTCTATCTGAATCCGAAAATAAATCTTTAGAAGATATTTTTAAGTTTGTTAAAGATGTAGGAAACGGATTTATTCCAATATATAGCACCATCGTAATTAATAATAAATCTACATCGTTTAATGATTATCACAAAAAGTTTCAGGCATTACGAAGAAGCAGATATGTAGAATTCAATTTGATGTATGACCGTGGAACCAAATTCGGATTGGAAACCAACGGAAGAGTGGAATCAATATTAATGAGTATGCCGCCTGTTGCTCAGTGGGAATACAATTACCAACCCGCTCCAAATTCTGCTGAAGCTAAAACCATTGAACTACTTAAAAAGGGAATAGAATGGCACAGCCTTCCGTGATTTTATCTTAATTCTTATCTTCGCAAAACTATTATTTATAATTATCGATTTATGATCCTTAAGGCTGACAACCTTGTCAAAAAATATAACAAGAGAACTGTAGTAAATAATGTATCTATTGAAGTAAAACAAGGAGAAATTGTTGGACTCTTAGGACCAAATGGTGCCGGAAAAACCACTACTTTTTATATGATCGTTGGATTGATCAAGCCGAATGAAGGAAAGATATTTTTTAATGATGAGGAAATCACTTCGAAACCAATGTATATGAGAGCAAAGTCAGGCATTGGTTATCTCCCTCAGGAATCATCCATTTTTAGAAAGTTAAGTGTTGAAGATAATATAAAGGCAGTTTTGGAAATGACTAAGTTGTCAAAAAGTGAACAAAGTGATAAGGTGGAGGAGTTACTTACAGAATTTGGGCTAGAATATATAAGGAAAAGTAAAGGTGATGTATTATCAGGAGGAGAAAGAAGAAGAACAGAAATAGCACGCGCTCTTGCTGTAGATCCTAAATTTATGCTTTTGGATGAGCCTTTTGCAGGAATCGACCCAATTGCAGTTGAAGATATTCAAAATATAGTAGCGAACTTGAAGAACAAAAACATCGGCATTCTCATTACCGACCACAATGTTCATGAAACACTTGCTATAACAGAACGAGCTTATCTTCTGTATCAAGGTGCAATTTTAAAAGCAGGAACTACAACTGAGCTTTCGGAAGATGAACAAGTGAGACGTGTTTATCTAGGTGAAAAATTTGAGCTTAGAACTTAATTATCTACGAATTACGAATGATGCGAATTTGCCAATGAATACAAATACTACTAATATTCTACCAATACGCGAATTTAAGAATACACCAATTACCGAATAACGAATACACGAATAAGGCATGCTCAACTCTCTACTCAAATGGTTAATGAAAAATCGCATTCCGCGAATTCATCACTTCATGAAAAATCCTATAGAAGTACAGCAGGATTGCTTAAAGATGTTAACCGAAGTAGCCAGTGATACTGAATATGGTAAAAAATATGGTTTCGGTTCCGTTAATAATGCTAACGATTTTCGCAATAATGCTCCAATCCATACTTACGAAAGCATCAAACCTTATATTGACAGACTGCTCAAAGGGGAGCAAGACTTGTTGTGGCCCTCCAAAATAAAATGGTTTGCTAAATCAGCAGGAACTACTGCTGACAAAAGCAAATTCATTCCTGTAAGTAATGAATCGCTGGAAGAATGCCACTTTAAAGGAGGGAAGGATGTCATTGCCTTATACGCGGATAAATATCCGGAAACAGAAGCTTTTAGTGGCAAGAATCTCACTATTGGTGGAAGTTCTGAGATCAACAAACTTAATGGTGAATCTTATTACGGTGATCTTTCTGCAGTAATGATTGAAAACTTGCCCTTTTGGGCTGATTATCTGCGCACTCCGGAAAGAAAACTAGCCCTTGATCCGAATTTTGAAAGAAAGATGAACAAGATAGCCAAAGAGTCTATAGATATTGATGTTAGAATAATTTCAGGAGTTCCAACCTGGAACATTGTCTTGATAAAAAAAGTTTTCAAACTAACAGGTAAAAATAATTTGCTTGACATTTGGCCTAATTTGGAATTATATGTTCATGGAGCAGTTAGTTTTGAGCCATACCGAAAACAATTCAAAAAATTTATCCCCTCTGATAAGATGCATTACATGGAGACTTATAACGCATCTGAAGGGTTTATTGGAATTCAGGATCAGCGCGAATCAACCGAAATGCTATTGATGTTAGATTACGGAATTTATTATGAATTTATTCCAATAGAAGAAATTAGATCTGAACATCCAAATGCAATAGGATTGGAAGATGTAGAACTTGAAAAGAATTATGCTGTTGTAATTTCTACCAATGCAGGTTTGTGGAGATATAGGATAGGTGATACAATAAAATTTACTTCTTTATCCCCTTTTAGAATTCAGATAACAGGGCGCACTAAACATTTCATAAATGCATTTGGCGAAGAGGTGATCATAGAAAACGCAATAGCTGCTCTGAAAGAAAGTTGTAATCAAACTGAGGCTATTATTAAAGATTATACCGCAGGACCCATTTATTTAACGGATAAAGCAAAGGGAGGGCATGAATGGTTAATAGAGTTTGAGAAAGAACCAAATGATATGAATCAGTTTATTTCTATACTTGATGCTACTTTACAAAAAGTCAACACAGACTATCAAGCCAAACGATACAAAGATATGGCCTTGCAATTACCTACGATTCAATCGGTTAAACCAGGTACTTTTTATACATGGATGAAAAAGAGAGGTAAGCTTGGCGGTCAAAATAAAGTCCCTCGCTTAAGTAATGATAGAAAGTACATTGACGATATTTTGAAGTTTATAAATTAACTATGAAATTCGAATCAGAGAACATCTACCATTTTTATAACAGGGGAAATAATAGCGCAAATATTTTTTTTACCCGAGATATATTACCTGTATTTCCTAAATAAGACCAGAAAGTACCTTTTACCACATTGTGATATTTTAGCATATTGCTTGATGCCAAATCATTTTCATTTTATGATACACACTCATATTGATTTACATTCAAAACAGCTAAGTGAAGGTATTCGAATTATGCTTAGCTCCTATACAAAGGCCATTAATAAGCAAGGGGGAAGAACTGGCTCCCTTTTTCAACAAAACTCAAAA
>JAESSM010000243.1 GCA_016764115.1 Bacteroidia bacterium
ACTATTTGGAACTCGGTATTTTTAACATTTGACATTTGGATTTCGACATTGTTTAGGGTTTAGATATTAGAATTTAGGATTTAAATTCCAAACTTAGTTGCCTTATTTGCAAATCATTAAGCTAGTTCTTTGACTTTAGCTTCTTTCTTAAATCTATCAGCAACAACAAGATCTTTAGTGCCGTGTCCGTATGTATAAAAGCCATTACCGGTTTTAACTCCTAAGTGCTTTGCTTCTACCATATTCACCAATAATGGACATGCGGCATACTTAGAATTTCCGAATCCATCATAAAGAACATTCATTATTGCTAAACATACATCTAAGCCAATAAAGTCAGCCAATTGAAGCGGCCCCATTGGGTGAGCCATTCCTAATTTCATCACTGTATCGATTTCTTCAACCCCGGCAACACCTTCATGCAATGAATAAATAGCTTCATTGATCATAGGCAATAAAATTCGATTGGCTATAAACCCCGGATAGTCATTAACCTCCACGGGAACCTTGCCAAGTTTCTTGGTAGTTTCCATTACGATCTCCATTACTTCAGGAGATGTGGAATACCCCTTGATCACTTCTACCAATTTCATTATTGGAACGGGATTCATGAAATGCATACCAATTACCTTATCCGGTCTACTTGTTACTGATGCTATTTTTGTAATTGAAATAGAAGAAGTATTTGAAGCCAAAATACATTCAGGCTTACAATTCTCATCCAGTTTCCTAAATAATTCAAGCTTTTTCTCTAAGTTTTCTGTAGCAGCTTCTACTACAAGATCCGCATCTTTAGAACCATCCACTACATCTGTTGAAATTATTATATTAGCAAGAGTACTCTCTTTGTCAGATTCTGTTATTTTCTCTTTCGCAACCATCCTGTCTAAGTTCTTGCCTATTGTTGCCATAGCCTTATCCAATGCATCTTGAGAAATATCCACCAATGATACTTTATGTCCATTTTGGGCAAATACATGAGCTATTCCATTACCCATAGTTCCGGAACCGATTACTGTTATATTTTCCATTTTCTATCTATTTAGTTTTTCGGAATGCAAATATATTAAGTAAAGAGTTAATTTCTATTATTTCTAATTATAAACTTGTTAATCAAATTGTCAGACTGAGTTTATCGAAGTCCTATATTTCGATAGGCTCAATATGACAGAATTTACTAAATAGGAATCTTGCGGGTTGCTATTAATTTATAAATTTATCCTCTATTACAACAATACTAACAATGAATAAGGATCAGGCAAAAGAGGTAAAGGCAAAAGTTTTGAAGGAAATAGATATTACCGAAAAGACAATTGAAGAATATAAAGAACAAACTAAACCTATAGCATTGGATAGGGCTGTTGGAAGGTTATCCAGAATGGACGCTATCAATAATAAAAGTGTAACAGAAGCTGCATTGAGACAAGCAGAAAGTAAATTGATCAGACTCAAGCATGTACTGAGTCAGGTAGATAAAGAAGGTTTTGGATTGTGTGCCAAATGCAAAAGCCCAATTCCCATAGGCCGAATATTTTTAGTGCCTCAAACCAGTCACTGTGTAAACTGCGCTGTTTAGATCGATGATTCGTTAATTGGTTTATTCGTTTTAATCAAAGATAGTCGTGCCACATCTTTAGTATTGGTAACAGATGTGACATGACTCATCTATTTGCAACATTGTTTCATTACTCTATTGTTTTTAGGTAATAAGTGTATTCGTTCTAAAAGCTATTCACTATTGGCTATCAGCTATTCGTATATTAGTAGATTATTATTCATAGATTTTGAAAGACTTTGATGTAGTATTATTAACTGAATCAAGATATGACCAACCAACTGAAGTGGGTTGGTATATTGAAAATATTCTTACGGAAGATGGCATGGTCAAAGATGCCTTAGAGAAAAAAGGGTTAAAAGTTGCCCGGGTAGACTGGGCAAATCCGAATTTTGATTGGAGCTCCACAGAAATTGCACTTTTCAGAACCACATGGGATTATTTTAATCGATTTGAAGAATTTTCAAATTGGCTGAATGAAGCTACAACGAAAACAAGACTGATCAATCCTGCGGAACAAATACGCTGGAATATTGATAAACATTATTTAAGAGATCTTGAGAATAAAGGAATTAACATTACTCCAACAGTTTATATAGAGCCCAGGGAAACAATCAACTTACCCGAACTTCATGAAAAAAATAATTGGAAAGAAACCGTACTAAAACCAGCAATAGCCGGAGCAGCAAGACATACTTACAGATTAGATCAGGATAACTTATCAGAACATGAAGATATTTTCCAAGAGCTAATAAGTTCAGAAACTATGATGCTCCAACCTTTTCAGTACAATGTAATTGAGCAGGGTGAAGTTGCATACATGTTATTTGGAGGTAAATTTACACATGCCGTTCTAAAAGTTGCTAAGCCTGGCGATTTTAGAGTTCAGGATGATTTTGGAGGCACAGTACATCAATACGATCCAACAAATGAAGAAATTGAATTTGCAGAACGAGCAGTGTTAGCTTGTGATCCATTGCCGGTTTATGCAAGAGTTGATGTGATTACGGACAATAATGATAAATTATCGGTAACGGAATTGGAATTAATTGAACCTGAGCTTTGGTTTAGGTTTCATCCTCCTGCTGCTGACAAATTAGCTGAAACTGTAATAGATATATTGACTAAATAAATAATATCATGTTAAACATAATACAAGTTAAGACTGAGCAACAACTATCTGATACCAAATCCCTACTAATGGAATATGGTTCAATGAGACATAATGATGTGGCCTTAGGAGATTATCATAATGAGCTAGAAACTTTGCCCGGAAAATATGCTCCCCCAGATGGATATTTGCTTATTGCATATTATGAAGATGCTCCTGCAGGATGCGTAGCCTATCGAAAAATAGAAGAGCATATTTGCGAAATGAAAAGACTTTATGTCAATATGGAATACTTGGGAAACAAGATCGGCAAGCAATTAGTTGACGAATTAATAAAGATTGCGAAACAAAACGGTTATTCATTAATGCGATTAGATACACATCCCTGGATGAAAAACGCTAATGAGCTTTACCAAAAATTCGGATTCATGGAAATCGATGCTTACCATTTTAATCCTACAAAAGGGATTAAATATTATGAATTGGAACTTACATAATTAAAGCACCTCCAAAATCTTACTACAAGCATCCTTTATCTCTTCATCATTGATTATCAAAGGTGGAGCTATTCTGAAACAATTATCTGCAAAGAGAAACCAATCTAAGAACAAGCCATTTTCATAGCATTTCTTAATTAATTTTTGACAATATTCCGCTTCTCCAAGGTCAACAGCTAACAATAAACCTTCTCCCCTTACCTCTTTAATTTTTTCGTGAACCAGTAATTGTTTGAATAACTCGCCTTTACTCTTTACACTTTCCAGTATGTTTTCTTGTTGAATAGTCTCTAAAGTAGCAAAACTTGCAGCGCAACAAACAGGATGTCCCCCAAAAGTAGTGAGATGGCCAAGTTCAGGGTTTGATTTAAACGAGTCCATTATCTCCTTAGAAGAAATAAAAGCTCCTATTGGCATTCCGCCCCCTAATGCTTTTGCCAACATTAAAATATCCGGAACAAAATCATACTGTTCAAATGCAAACATGGCTCCCGTTCGTCCAACACCGGTTTGAACTTCATCTAATATCATCAGTGCACCAACTTCAGTGCATTTGTCTTTTACTGCTTGTAAATAACCATTCTCAGGAATTATAATCCCTGCTTCACCTTGAATTGGTTCAATAACAACACATGCTGTTTTAGTATCAATCAATTCAAGATCATTCTGGTTATTAAATTCTATTAAGTGAGTATCTGGTAATAAAGGACGATAAGCTTGTTTGAAATACTCCCCTCCCATTATGCTTAAAGCACCATGCGTACTTCCATGATATGCTTTGCTACAAGAAATTATTTTGGATCTCCCTGTATATCTTTTGGCCAATTTCAGAGATCCTTCAACCGCCTCACTACCTGAGTTGACAAAATAGTTACAACTCAAACTATCAGGAAGCAAATCTGCCAAGACCTTTGCCAACTTCAACTGAGGCTCCAGTACCATCTGGCCATACACCATGACATGGGAAAACTTATCCAATTGATCCTTAATCGCCTCCTGAACTTTAGGATGTTGATGGCCCAGGTTATTTACACATATTCCAGAATTAAGATCAAGATATTTTTTATCATCCTGATCATACAGATACATTCCTTCTGCTCGCTTGATCTCAATCGATGGCGAACCATCCGCAGGAAGTGCTAAGTTGGAATGGAAAATTTCTAAGTTGGAAGGCATTGGGCAAAAATAAGAAAAGTTTTTAGCAGATAGCTGTTCAGTATTCCCCTCCATGCAGTAATCCCCCTTTCTACAAGGGGGACTAAGGGGGATGTAACAAAAAAAAACAGGAACCAATTTCTTGCGAAAATGACTCCCGTTTAATCTTCCGATTGCTCGGAATGTACAAGTAATTTTTAAAGACAATCCCAGTTTATCAGCCTCTTGCGAGTTTACTAAACTGGCGGCTCCAGCGGACAGAATCCTAAAGATATAATCCTTGCGAACTGTTTCCTTTCAGATTCCTTACTTTTAAGAACTCTACTCTTTCCTTGATCGCTTTTGCAAACTCTCTTGGTCAAAATATCACTCTTAAAAGTTGAATTCTCTCAGATTTGATCCTTGCAAATCATTTCTTCCTGAATTCAGTGCCCATTTGGGTTGCCTAGTTTCATTTTCCGTGCCTTTCACTTATCAAACTCTCCGAAGATCATCTGAAAAGCCTCACTTGCATGATGAAAAACACTTCCAATGTCTTTTGCTTCCCGGTTTAAGGTAACTTCTGCCATTTTTCGCTCCTTTCAACCATCCATTTGTTCCGAAAAACATCTGAATGCTTCACTTGCGTGGTGAAAAGTGTTTCCAATGGTTTCCGCTTCCTTAAGTTAGGTTGCTTCCATCTTTTTCTACCTTTCAACTTCTTATTCGCTCCGAAGAACTCCTGAAAAGTTCTGCTTGTCGGCATAAATGTCAATTTGCATCGACATGAATGTTGACTTACAGAGAAAAGTGTTCCAAAGATTTCTGCGCCCTGGGTGGATGTTGACTTTCCGGTACCTTTCAATTTTAACATCCCCCGAAAGGTTTGCTAAAACTTCACTTGCGTGATAGAAAGACCCATTGAAAGATCAAATCCGTGTAAAACTAAATTAAGCCTTTTCCCGAAAGAAAATTTCACTTGCATGAGTGGCTTAACCGATTTCATTCCTTATGACTAAGTCATGAAAAATTTACGTTAATTACGCAGTCCCCGAAGGGTTCATTGGGCAATTAATTTCAAAATTTATAAGAACAATTTCCAAGTTTTACGAGGAGCCTTCTTTCGAACTAGTCGATATGTCTTTCGTCCCTCACTTGTTAAACCAAAGGTATAGTAAGTGAATCAACCTACCAACTTATTGGTACGTTCTTTACAAACATCTTGTTCACGAAAGTTTTCCACATTTTGTGGATAATAAGAAGTCCTATTTATATGAGGGTTGAAGGTTTTTAACAGTTAAAGAAATGTTGTTTCCTATATTCCTTGTAAGAATACTTGTAGGGTTTTAGATTTTAATCAAATATCAGATTAATTCTACTATTAAATTAAAAATAAAATGGAGGCCAATTGAGCCTTGAACTTTGGTTATTGTCTTAAAATACTTTCTAATTTATACTCAAATTATTCAATTCATACTCTTCCAGTCTATTTAAGACCGCAAATCTTTCCTGTAACAATGTGTATTTCAATCAAGTAAATAATTGAAAACTTATGAGGTAGAGTTATAACTAGAATTAAACAGTGGATTTGCAGTTATTTCATGCGTTTTGCAAAAGCCTTTGCCGGAATTGAATATATCCTTTTTTATGTTAAACCGTATAATTTTTTTTGGGTTAAAGGCATAATGGGAAATTTGTTATTTAACAACACTAACTTTTTTTGTAGTCGACATATCAGAAGAAGTAAAGCGAATTAAATAAATTCCATTATCAAGGAATAAATTTCTCGCATCTAATGATATAATGTTGTCATTTTTATTTATTTCTTAGGAATTATAGTGTTTGATTATTCTGCCGTCTAAGCTCAGTAGATCCAATGAAATAAAAGAATCCATTGACGGATTTAAAAGGCAATTCATATTACTTTTTATGGGGTTGGGGTACAAATAAGGAACAAAACTATCTATATATCACCTTTTTCGTCTTTACCCAATCTTTGCCCAAAATTTTCAAGGTGTAAACACCTTTCGTGAATTCGCTTAAATCAATGTCCTTGTTAATTTCTCCAGCCTCACCATCTAGCTTCATGGAGAAAACAAGCTGTCCATTAATATTGATTATTTGAATTAAAATATCAATTGGCTTACCTCCCAAATCCATTCTGATTCCAAACTTTCCGGAGTTGGGATTGGGGTATAAATTAATGTCTAAGCTCAATGGATTTGAGTTGCTTGGATTTATGCTAGAAGCTGAATCCTTAATTGTTACCGTTACTGTGTTAGTTGTAATTCTTTCCGAATTCATAATAATTGTAGCTCTGTTATCAATTTGAGTTCCAGGAGCCAGATTGGGCTTCATGTTTACATTGAATTGAACAAATCCGTAACTTTCCAATGGACTAACAGAAGTATCAAGTAGAACAATCTCATCAAACACAAATAACAGTATGTTAGGCTCGATAATAGTTACTTTAGGATGGTGTGGAGAAAATGGTTTAGAAACTGTTGAAGCATCCAAGTAATCTGGAAGAGTATCCACTATAACCATCGAAAAAACAGTATCTCCAATTGTATTATGATATCCTATTTCATAAGAAAATGTAGAATCATCCAAAGTAATTGTGTTAGTGGAATCATTACCTGTGTGGAATAAATACATTCTGTTATCGATATTATCTAATGATCCAACCTTACCAGTCCCAACACCCACTTTTACCTTCCTCTCTATGTAATTATTATTTGGACAATAATCCTCTATGTCACATCCTATTTCTGCTGAATATTCTAACATATATCCATAAGGCGCATCTGCATCAAGGTGTAAGTCCATATGCATACAATGCCAGAAGTTATAACCATCAACAGACACTATCCAAGTAATAGTAGTGTCTGTAGTTCCTGCAACAGGTAATGAAGCGTTCGATATTGATACAAATGGATCCTTTTGCACAACCAAAGTACAGGTGCTTGAGATATTGTTGAAAATCTTAAAATCCATCCATGCCTTAAAATCCGTTCCGGAATGATAACCAAAATAAGGTCTTAGAGAAACTATCATAGCATCTAAAACTATTGATTCTTGTATCCCAAAATCTCTATCGGTTACATCACTTGCCGAGGAAGTTAAAGTAACTGAATACTCCCCTGCCGATGGCTGAGTAATTAAAGGTGGATTTCCTAACCCTGATGGACAGTAGTAATAAGGGTATGAGTCAAGGTTGATACTTATAGTATAGTTAGCATTCAGGCTTCCAGAAAATATGTAATTCCCGTTGCCATCGGTCTGCGCCCAATCATAAGGAGAAAAACGTACCCATCTACCTGCTATTCCCGGTTCACCAGAGTCTTTGACTCCATTGCCATTAATATCGTTATATACCTGACCACTAATAAGTCCACATGAAGTTGAAGGAAATTGCAAACCAAAGTCGTTTTCCTCCGCCTGCAAATTACCAATAGTAACATTAACATCGTAACTACCGCTTACAGGAGTCGTAACAATCATTTGGGCATACCCCATACAAGCGTATCTAAAAGGAGGCTTAATAGAAATGTCATAAGACCCAGTGTCACTTACCTGGATCGAATAATTCCCATTATGGTTGGTAACAGCCCAGCTATTCCACCCTGGAGTATAAATATTAACTCCCGGTATTCCCATTTCAGTGGAATCTCGTATCCCATCACCGTTGATGTCATTAAAAACCATTCCCGAAATAATTCCGGAACACGAAATAAAATCCAGAGAAACTACTGTTGAATATGTACAATTTGAAGTATCCCTAATTGTCACGGAGTAATTCCCAAACGCAGCGTTTGAGATAGAACTAGAGGTAGAACCGTTAGACCACATATAGTTAATTTGTCCTAATCCCCCAACCACGCTAGCGTACGCGCTTCCATCTTTTGCACCACACTCTGACAAATCTCCTGATTGCATATAAACTTCAAAATTACCTAGTACTGTAACTTCATCATATTTTATGCAGTTATTGGCATCTGTTACAGTTGGTGAATAACTTCCAGCAGTCAAACCAGAAAGAGTGTCCTCGTTTTCATAGAAATCCTGCCATGAGTATATATAAGGCTGAGTTCCCCCCAAGCCCTTTAGCGTAATTGTTGCTCCGAGACTATCACATCCATCTCCAGTTACAGAACTATTGAGTACTAATGACGGAGGAGAAAGAATAGCAACTGAAGATGTAGATACACAACCACTATCGTCCGTTACAGTAATTGTATATACCCCACTATTTAAACCTTGTATAATTTGATTTGTTTGTCCTGCGATGGACCAAGAATAACTATGGTTTCCAGATCCTCCACTACCTGAACCTATTGCGGTCCCATCATCTTTCCCAAAACACGATGTGTTTGTTATAGATTGTAAATATGCATTCAGCAATGGAGGATCAGAGAGGTTTGTGTTATAATAATAACGGCAGCCATTGCTATCCTTAATTGTAATTGTATAAGGAGCTCTACATAGGCCACTAAATGAAGAATCTGGCTGATAACCGAGTGCTAAACTATCTCTGGTAAAGCTATAAGGCTTTGTACCACCCGTTACATTCCTCATCAACACCCTCCCATTGCATTCATTATTGCATTTAGGGATGTTGGTAAATATATTGGCCGTTACACCACCAGGTACAGTTATTAATTTAGTAAAAGCCTTTTTACATCCATTTGCATCCATTATAGTAACAATATGGGAGCCAGCTGTAAATCCGACAAGTAAAGAATCGGGTTGCCAAGTGGAAAAATCGGAAGTAAACTGATAAGGTGGAGTTCCTCCGGAAATACTCTCTACCAAGATTTGACCGTCAGCATTATTACAAGTTGCCTGTTGATTCTCAGTGAGTGTCGCAGAAATTGAAGTGCAAAGTTCTTGAATTTCTATAGCATAATCCTCCGTTTCACCTTTCGAACCAAGCATTTCATCCACACAATAATTCGGATCTCCTCCTTCCTTTATTGCAACTCTCATTCTTGTATATCCTAAAACTGTTGTTGTAGGAATGGTAATGGGTTGAATGATTTTTTCGCTTGGAGAAGTTGTTTCACCAAGATCAAATGACTCATTGGAATCGCTAAAATCTCCATCATTATTCCAGTCAAACCATGCCCACAAATTTGCATTTGAATTCACGCTTCGAATATCAACAATCATGTCGTATGATTTTTCCTGATTAACAAATGCCTTTGACGATGTATTTTCCTCAAAGGCATCAATCGAATCATGTCCTGTATGTATATTAATCCCTGCAAATGATATGCTGTCTATCCAAGCGGTGTCTGTGTCGGTCCAAGTAGGCAGGCAATAGTAACCTCCGCCAAGAGAAGAACCTGTTCCACCGATAATTGTTCGATTACCTGAAGGGTTGTTAAGAGAGGGTGTGTACTCTACATTATCTGTCCCATCTGCTTCTTCAATATTTAGCCCATTGACAGGAATAAAAGCATCAACGGTTTCTCCGGCTCCACTCCCGGTGGCGTCCAGATCAAATACTAGCCATAAAAAATGATCTGAATCAGTTGCAAAAGAAGAAGAGGGACCTGTAAAAGTTATGGTTCCTGATGGAGATGCGATGGTAGTTCCAAATTGTGTATTCGTACTGAAAGTATTCGTGGTTCCAGTCCAATACATTTTAGCCTTACTGACATGATCGTTATTGGAATTTTGCATTTTTACGGAAAGGGATTTCACCCTATCAGTAACATCGTTTCCAGTGGTAGAGCCAATATTTAAAGTTAATTTTATTATCTTCTGCTCAATAGCTTTATTATCCACATCTGCTGTGGTTATCTGTGTTACTGAAGATGAATTGTAAATAAATTTGGTAGAGCCGATTGCTGATTGCACTGATAGCATCAGTGTAATTAATAATAAAAAACTAATATACTTAGCGTTATCGTTCATCTAAAAACTAGTTATTAAACCCTGTTTGCCGTTGCGATGGTTTTGTATCACCCTATAACAAAGGTATACGACCGAATATTCTAATTGGTTCAATTTTAATCTTGCTAGAACTCCTCAACTTACAATAAACTATATTAAACAAAGAACACTTTTGAGGCAATGCTCCCTAGTTCTTATATCTAAATGAAAAAAATTATTCTTGAAAGCAAGTTAGATTGAAATATCACTTTTGTTAGTAGAAATTGATAAAAATGTGTGGTTGTTGTACCTATATTGTACCTATACAGAAAAACCCTTGACAATGCATTGATTATCAAGGGTTTCTTAACTTAATGGCGGACCGGACGAGACCACTTTACAATAATTGTAACTTATTGGCATAATCTGTAATTCTGTGTTTTCAAATCCAGTACAGTATTCCTACGAGTAAAACTAGTATTTTCTGGTATCACATTCGAGCGTTTCAGCTGAGTTTCTATCAAAAATCACTTGGTTTCATAGTAAATGGTATCATTGGGTATCACAACGGCTGGGACCTACGGTAAAATTCTCCAACCAATTATACAAGGATTTAGAGACACTGTGGAGATTAAGTGATAAAATAATAGTCGGTTCTAAATAGCTTTTATATAATAGAATAATCAATCCTGCAATTCCTTACTTCACGTTCTGCTTCTCATCCTTAGTTTTAATCACCCTGCCTTTTAGTTTAGCTTCTAAGAAACTGTGTAAAGGGAATATTGCTCCAGCTAAAAGGGCGTTGATCAGGAGTTTGTATAGTGGTTCTCCTCCGGTGAGTTGCTCTATGTGGTTATCTAACAAAACCAGTACGAACTCAAAGAATATCAGGAACGAGATAAACAGTGCTCCCTCCATTACTCTGACGTAATGTTGGTGGGTTTTGCGGGCTTTTATTTCTCCAAAGCGTCTTGCTCCAATAAAAATGCCCATAAACAAAAACACCAATCCCAGCACAATTCCCGAATACTGCAAACTATTTCGTCTACTTACTGCCAAATGCAACTGCCTGCTTCTTTCTTCTTCTTCTTGGTTTTGCTTCAACTCAGCCATCTCAATCTCGTGCTTCTGCTCCAACCTGCCAATGTTTTTGGCTTTTTCTTCATTGAAGAGGGAATCTTTGGCTGTGGTGTATTTTTTGTAATGTGTTAGCGCTTGTTTGTAACGGGCGGTGGTGTCGCAGAGGTGGCTCATGGATTTCTCAAAGTTCATGGTGTAATTCAATAGACCAATGTCTTCACACAAGACCAATGCACTATCTAAATAGACTTTAGCTTCGGCAAAGCGGCCGGTTTCGGTGTAGAGGGAGCCGATGTTGCCGAGTATACTTGCAATTTCTCTTTTATTTCCCATCTCTTCATCTATCTTCAAAGCCTTAAAATAGTATTCCAATGCTTTAGAATAGTCACCTTCTTCATCATAG
>JAESSM010000124.1 GCA_016764115.1 Bacteroidia bacterium
AAATACTTTTTCATTTTCTTAATTAGACCCTATAAAGTTGTATTTTTTTGATTTACGAACAAGGATTAACGATTTCTGATTTTTAGAAGTTGTAAATCAGAAATCTAAGATCGTTAATCCTTGTTCGATATTCATTTTTTTGAAATTTGTCGTCATTAAAGACAGACACTTCTAATTAAACAACGGAATATCATAATTCTGATATTGATTCATTATTGCCCTGTTTGATTCCTTTCTCCAAATTTCCGTAATAGGCCTGCTTAGTATATCGAGCATTGGATAATTATCGTATAAAACGATCGCATCATCAAGAATGATCCGTTCTTCAGTAAATAATTGATTTAAATTAATTAGGTCACGACAACATTTTCTTAACCGGTTTGGAGACAACTTAGAATAATCTATTTGCTCCTTAGAACAAAGCATGATCAAGTCACCAAAATTTCGTTGACTCTCCATAAAAAACCAATGCCTGATATTAAACCCTGTCGCTTGAATGGTTTTATAAATGGAACGGGCTCCTAAACTCTTTTCTTGATCATATAAATTAGATTGATAGTTGATTATAACAATTCCATCTTGATTCAACATCTTGCCGATCTTAGTAAAACATTCTATAGTGAATATTTGAAAAGGATGTATTTCCCCGTTTAATATGTCTATTATGATGATATCATATTTCTCATCCGTTATATTGATAAAATGCCTTGCATCATCCACATATTGGTTATCCAATACAGTCAAATCAAAAGAGAAATAATCACGTGCTATTTCAAACATTCTACCATCAATATCCAAACCATCCACTTTAAAACCTTGTTTGATCAATTCAGATGCCACACTACCACCTCCAAAACCAATGATCAGTGCTTTTGAACCTGGCGGCTTAATACTTGATAATACGTTAATTCTATGGACATACGGCCATAAAGAATAATCAGGTTGATTTTTCAATGCGCAGGTTTGTCCGGTACCATTCAAAAACAATTTCCTTATCTGTACCTGATTGGAGCCTCCACTGGTATACATTACGGTTTGAGTTTCATCAATGACCTTAACTTGTCCAAACAGGCTCTCGCTTTGATATGTGATCGAAAAATCTTTTCTATTTATATGATCATCAGATAAATTATGAAAAGAAACAAGGGTAAATGCAACAAGAAATAAACCGGTCCACAACAACATTCTCTTTCTTATTACTAGAGTTACTAAGGGTATCAAGCCCAACAAACATGCTGCTCCTGTAATAGTCTTGGTTATTCCTATTTCCGGTAAAAGAAAAAACCCAAGAAAAAAGGTCATGGCAATTCCACTTAATGTGGATATGGCATAAACTCTCCCAGTAATTTTTCCTGATTCCTTGATTTTCCGAGTGATCATCTGGACTAATATTGGCCCTACCATTCCCATGAATAAGACGGATGGAAAAATTATGATCAAGGCACTTATAAAAACAGAAAAACCAATATTATCAAAGTTGGGAGTCTTTAAAAAATGCTGAGCACAGGCCAACATTACCACCATCAGTAGACTGGCATTCATTAATATGATGAACAAAATTTTATTTAAACGTAATTTGTCAATTAACCTGCCCCCAACAAAGTAGCCGAATGCCAATCCTGCAAGCGTAACGCCCAAAACAGATGCCCAAACTAGCAAGGTATTACCATAAACTGGCTCTATTATTTTCGCAGTGGACAATTCAACGGTCATAAGGCACCCGCCCTCAACAACTGCAACTATATAATATACCCAAATAGGAACTTTTATTAGCGGAATTTTCTTTTTCACTGAGAAGTTTTAATAACGCATTTTGGTTTTTAACGCATCAGTTTTAATAAGGATATAAAACATTCAATAAAAAGTACCTTTTTTGTACCTTTGGACTCTTTAAAATCTTGAAAATAACCATAATTATTTAAAAAGTAGGTACATGTCAGGACACAGTAAATGGTCAACTATTAAGCGGAAGAAAGGTGCAAATGACGCTAAACGGTCCAAAATATTTTCCAAAATTATAAAAGAAATTACTGTAGCAGTAACAGAGGGAGGTACTGATCCTGATGCCAATCCAAGATTAAGGGTTGCAATAGTCAATGCCAAAGGGCAAAACCTTCCAAAAGACAATATTCAAAAAGCCATCAATAAAGGCAGTGATAAGGATGGAGCAAATTTCTCAGAATTATCTTATGAAGGGTATACTGCAGGTGGCGTTGCAGTTTTTGTTGAGTGCACTACTGACAATCAAAATAGGACAATATCTAACATCAGAAGTTACTTTACCAAATACAATGGCAATTTGGCAACTAACGGCTCCGTTGAATATTTGTTTAGTCGAAAGGGTGTATTTAATATACCGAAAGCAGAATTAGATGAAGAAGAATTTACACTGGATATGATAGATGCAGGATCAGAGGATGTAGAATTGGCTGAAGATATATTTATTGTAACAACAGCATTGGAAGATTTTGGTACTGTTCAGAAACGATTAGAAGATATGTCCATTGAACCTGAAAGTGTAGAATTACAAAGAATTCCTACCACCACCACAAAACTTGATGCTGACGGGGCTCAAAAAGCTTTCAAACTAATTGAATTAATTGAAGATGATGAAGATGTAAAGGCTGTATTTCATAATATGGAATTAACCGATGAAGTAATTGCTGCGATAGAGTAATTTTTAAATAACCTAGCAAAAATCTCCTATAATAACATGGCCGACAAAATCAAAACCCTTAACTCCAAAAAAGCGCTAGCACTTTTGGGTGGAGGCAAAAAACGCATAGAGACCCAACATAAAAAAGGAAAACTTACTGCACGCGAAAGAATTCATTTTCTTTTAGACGAAGGCTCATTTGAAGAAATAGGCATGTTGGTTGAACATCGTTCTTCTATGTTTGGGTTGGAGAAAGAAAAATGTTTAGGTGATGGAGTTGTAACCGGTTATGGAACTATCAATGGTAGATTGGTTTATGTTTACTCACAAGATTTTACAGTTTTTGGAGGATCCCTTTCCGAAGCCCATGCAGAAAAGATATGCCGAATTATGGATCTAGCTATGGACAATGGAGCACCCATTATTGGGTTAAACGATTCTGGTGGAGCTAGGATCCAGGAGGGTGTAGTTTCACTTGGTGGTTATGCTGATATTTTTTACAGA
>JAESSM010000061.1 GCA_016764115.1 Bacteroidia bacterium
AATGTGTAAAGAATGATACCGGTTAATAATGTGGTTACGTTCGCATCAATAATGGACGAATATGCTTTTTTGTATCCATCAATTACGGCCATTCTCAACCCTTTTCCTGCAGTGATCTCCTCCCTTATTCTTTCAAATATCAGAACGTTTGCATCCACCGACATACCTATTGTTAAAACAATACCTGCAATTCCAGGTAATGTCAATGCTGCACCTAATGAAGCCAAGACTCCGATGATAAAGAATATGTTTACCATCAACGCAAGGTTTGCAACAAAACCTCCAATATTATAATAGAAGATCATAAATCCAAAAACAAGAATAAAACCGGCTATGAGAGACATTAATCCCATGTCTATGGATTCTTGACCTAATGACGGTCCAACTATTGCTTCCTGAACTATTCTGGCTGGAGCCGGAAGTTTTCCTGCTTTGAGGATATTGGCTATGTCTTTAGCTTCTTCCACTTCAAAATTTCCTGTTATAGATGATCTTCCGTTAGGAATCTCACCTTGAACAACAGGGTATGATCTAACAAGATTGTCAAGAACAACTGCTATGCACTTTTTATTGTTTTCATCCTTACTTGCTTCTGCCGTAAGTCTTTTCCATATTCTGGCACCTTCAGAATTCATGCTCATGCTTATCTCTGCACGGCCTGTTTCAAATCCGAAGTCTTGTCTGGCATCAGTAATTGCGTCTCCTTCAAGAGGGGCTTTACCGTCTCTTCTACTTATCTTAATAGCCAATAATTCATAAACAGGCTTATCGGTACCAATTGGATCTGCAGTCCATAAGAATTTCATGTTTTTTGGGAAAGCTGCTTTCACAACATCAATATTCATGTAGCGATTTACTTTAGCGGTATCCCTTCCAAGGCAATATCCAATAACTGGTCCTGACCGATATCTTTGAACCCCGGTTTCATCCGTATAAATGGCAGGGTTTAATACAGCGTAAAGAGGATTATCTTTAGCAAAATCCTCAAATGATTGTTGTCCAGGTATAGAATCACCACTACCAGATGTATCCTCATCTAATTTCTCCATTAATGATAATCCACCAGAAGCAGAAGTATCGTTGTTCGAAGCACTTGTGTCTTTGGTGGCTCCAACGATATCGTTACTGATATCATCTTTATCTATTGTGAAGAAATCATTAGCAACATTATTAGTATCAGAAGCATCTTCATCTGTTTTAGTAGTATCGTCTAATGAAAGTTTTTGAGATAAAACCTCATTGGCTTTCTCCAAATACTGAATTACTTCAAATTGTTCGTAAGTTTCCCAAAACTCAAGTTTTGCAACATTCTGTAATATTTTTCTAACTCTTTGTGGATTATCAACACCCGGTAATTCAACTATGATCCTGCCTGTTCCTTCTTGTTTTTGTATGGTTGGCTGAGTTACACCAAATTGGTCAATACGTGTTCTAAGTATTTTAAAAGTTCTGTCAATGGCATCTTCTGCTTCATCTCTTATAACACTGATTACATCTTCATTGGTATTTTCCCAAGATATTCTATCACTTAACTCTCTGGTTGAAAAGATCGCAGCAAGTTTGGCATTGGGGTCAATTTCTTCAAATGATTCATGGAAAAGTGTAATAAAATCTTTCTGACTGTCCTTTTGTTTTTGCTTGGAAACCTCTAAGGCCTTACGAAAAGTTTTGTCCGTGCTGTTATTTGACATTGTTTGAATCAGCTCTTCAACCGATACTTCCAATGTTACATGCATTCCTCCTTTTAGGTCAAGGCCAAGATTTAGTTCTCTGGCTTTACACTCCTGATAAGTAAATTCCTTGATGCCAATATTGTATACCAGCTCAGTACCCATAGAGTCCAGATAGGCTCTTTCTTTTTCAACATCATCACCAAAAAGCTCTCTTGCTTCTTCTTCAATGGTATATGCTACATATGTAAATGATAATTGGAAAATACAAACGATCGCGAACGCTATAGCAAAAAATTTTATTGCTCCTTTACTCTGCATAACTAAGATTTTAACACACTTTTAACTCTTAAAAATTTTGAGGCACAAAGATAGAATTTCAATCTATATATACCAATAGAAAACCTTATTTCTTACTGATTATTAGATGTTTGTTTCAAAAAATGAAACAAGTCGTGCCACATCTTTTGGATATTGACAAAAGATGTGGTACGACTAATCGAATTATTATCATTCTTCAATTATTTCAAAAACACATCTGAACCCTAACCAATTTTCTGGTTTATCGTAAATAAAATCATTTTCAATTTTTATCTCTTTCAGTTTATGTGTCCATCCACCTCCTTTAGCGATACCTTTTTCGTTTATCATTTCCGCAACATTGCCAAGCAAATTAAATATCTCGTACCTGTTTGCCCAATAAGACTTTACCGGAGCTGTTATGAAGGAATATGAATAAGTAGAGTCTATAGATTCATCTTCCCTTATACAATTGAATGTAGCAAATGAAGAACTCTTTGATTTTGCTCTTTTCATCCACTTTAAGGTTTTCTCGCTATATCCTGCATTTGCAACCATTTCCCATTCCTTTTTAGTTGGAAGTCTGTACTGAAATTGTTTTGGAATGTAGGTTTTTGGTTTACGTAGTTTCTTCATCTCCAACATTTCTCTCACTCTATCAGTCCTCCATTTACAGTATTCAACAGCCTGCTCATAGGAAATTCCGACCATCGGGTAGAAATGATATGCCGGATGATCAAAATAGTGTTTCGTATACACCTCGTAATTTGGTAACCATATGGAGGTGTCAGGCAAACTACTATAATAATCTTTAGATGTGTCACCGCAAGTCCTTTTCAACCAGTATGTATATTCCAACCAATGTATATTAGCTATTTCAGTTTCATCAAAAAATAGGTTTTCACTTATCTCTACTGTACCAGGAGGGGTGAATTTTCTCTTATGTTTATCATTTGCGGAAAAACCAAAATTGAGTAACACAAGAAATAGCATAACCAGATATTTATTTCCCATACATATTAAAGTTGAAGCTTTTAATATCATAACGCTGATATCTGAAAAAGATACATAGTGATTCAATTTTACCTAGCCGTGTGCGGCCTTACCAAAAGCGTGTGCACCCCAACCTAAAGCATCTGCGCTCGAACTTAATGCTTGAGCACTCTAGTAGACTATGTAATTAAAAGTCCCTTTAGGTGATTTAGGGGTGTGAGTGTATAGAAAAGTATTTTTAAACTTCAACGTTTTTTAGAGAAACAGAAACGTCAGGAAAGGAATTCTTATTATTAATTACATAATTAATTTTTCTGGCTATTACATTGGGATCGTTGAGTATTCCTTGTTCTTTAAAATCAATAAATTCCTGTACCCGACTAAAGTTTTCTTTGCTGACTTTTCTCATTTCATCTTGCATGTTAGTATCAACAACACCCGGAGAAATCGTATATACCTTAAAATTTGAAACTCCTTTCTTTTTGTTTTCCAATGTGATAACGTCAGTAAGCATGTGTAATGCAGCTTTAGTGGTACAGTAATTACTCCAGCCATCAACGGGAGAAGTTCCGGCTCCAGATCCAATATTCATGATCATTTTTTCACCATCAAAGCCATGAAATTTTTTAATAAATGAATTACATAATAGTGCAACCGAAGTGAAATTCAAATTAATGGTATCGATAATTGTTTGGTCTGAAAGCGTACCTAAATACTTAATATCTCCAAGCACTCCAGAATTATTGACCAAACTTACATTTTTGGTTTTAGCAAATATAGTAAAGTCAACTTTTTCAATATTTCCCGGTATAGAAAGATCTAATGGCACATGAATATAATTGGAATGTTCAATAGAAGAAGTTCTTGATATACCGGTCACAAAGTTGGTTTCATCTTTTAGTAGCTCTGTTGCCAATGCTTTCCCAATTCCGCGACTGGTCCCCGTGATGAAGTAGTGGTTCACTGGGTTTTCGCTTCAGAATGGTCCACAATAGTGGCAACAGCTGAATCACCGGTTACGTTTACAACCGTTCTACACATATCCAGGATCCTATCTACCGGGAAGATGATTCCAATCCAAGCCGGGTCTAATCCGATTGACTCTAAAACGATCATTAACATTACCAGTCCAGCACTTGGAACGGCAGGCGACCCAATAGAAGCCAAAGTGGCAGTGAGTACTATGGTGATTTGTTGCCCCAGATCTAAATCTACACCAAAAGCCTGGGCTAAAAATACTGCTGCAATGGCTTGATAACAGCTTGTTCCATCCATATTTACGGTTGCCCCGATGGGTAGTACAAAGCTGGTTACTTCTTTAGAAACCCCAAGATTTTTATTAACACACTCCATTGTTACAGGCAATGTTGCTGCACTGGAACTTGTTGAAAATGCTAACGTTTGTGCTGCAGATATACCTTTGAAAAAGAAACCATAGTTCATTTTAGTGAACATACGTAGCAACAGAGGATAGAAGATAAATGCTAAAATACCTAACCCTGTGAGTACAGTTAATGAGTATACGCCAAGACCTTTAAACAAATCAACTGCAGTACTAAGATTATCTCCAGCGATGTCTGCTATTAAGCCTGCCATAAGTGCAAAAACAAAGAATGGCGCAGCATCCATGATTATAAAAACGATCTTAAGAATTACCTCATTTACTCCGTCTACGAGTGCTTTAACTGGTTGCCCGATTTCACCAGGAATTAATACCAATGCAATTCCGAACAATACTGCAAAAAATATAACCTGAAGCATCAGCTTGTTATTTTGTAAAGAGAAGAAGATGTTGGAGGGAACTATGTCAACTAAAAATGTTAATGGTCCCGATTCCTTAAATTCTTTTGCATCAGCTTTTTTTGCTTCAATTTTATGGGCATATTTTTCTTTGTTGAGATCTCTTGTTTCCTTAGAAATAAAATTTCCGGGCTGGATAGTATTCACCAAAGTTAATCCAATGAGCACCGAAAAAACTGTTGTGGACAAATAGATCAAGACAGTTTTCCGTCCAAGTCGAGATAATTTTGCGATATCTGACAAACCCGAAACACCTTTTATCAATGAAAATAATACTAGTGGTACAGCAATTAATTTTAGAAGCCTGATAAATATATCCCCAAAAGGTTTTACCCAATCAATGGTAAATTCGCTAAAACCAAATATTGCAGATAGCAAAGCCCAAATGACTCCTAAAACCAGTCCGATTATTATTTTCCAGTGTAAGGCTAAATTCTTCATGTTTAAAAATTATGATGCTAATATGATGATGCGAATATACGAATGGGTATTAATGATACTAATTGCAACTACGAATTACGAATTTTTACGAATACACGAAAAACGATTAACCAATTGCTTTCCATCTTAAATAATGATCTGCTAAAACCAATGCAGACATTGCTTCGACAATCGGAACTGCTCTTGGTACAACGCATGGATCATGTCGGCCTTTTCCTTTTAATGTAACTTCATTTCCATCAACATCAACTGTTGGTTGATCTTTCATAATGGTTGCAACAGGTTTAAAGGCTACACGAAAGTAAATATCTTCTCCATTGGAAATGCCAGCCTGAATACCTCCGGAATAATTGGTCTTGGTTTTAATATTTCCATCATCATTATAAAAGAGGTCATTGTGTTCTGATCCTTTCATTTTCACCCCACCGAATCCTGAACCATATTCAAAACCTTTAGCTGCATTAATGCTCAATTGTGCTTTTGCCAGATCAGCATGAAGTTTATCAAATACAGGTTCTCCAAATCCTATAGGACAATTTTTTATGATACAATTAATTAGTCCGCCAACTGTATCACCTGCTTTTCTAACATCTTTGATCAATTCGATCATTTTATTAGCAACATCACTGTCCGGGCATCTAACATCATTAGTTTCTGTTGATGGCAGATCTAATTCTAAGTAGTCCTTATTAACAGAAATATCTCCGATTTGAGAAACATAAGCCTGGATTGAAATATTTTCTTTCCTCAATAGCAATTTGGCAATGGCTCCGGCTGCAACTCTTGAAGCAGTTTCTCTCGCAGATGCTCGCCCACCTCCCCTGTGATCTCGATTCCCGTATTTTTTATGATAAGTATAATCTCCATGAGATGGTCGAAACTTGTCAGCCAAATGGGAATAGTCTTTCGGCTTTTGATCTTTATTTTCAATAATAATTGTGAGAGGAGTACCGGTAGTTTTTCCTTCAAAAACTCCTGAAATTATTTTTAGTGAGTCATCCTCTTTTCTTTGAGTAGTAATATTTGATTGGCCGGGTTTTCTTCTGTTTAATTCAGTTTGGATAAAAGATTCATCAATTTCCAAATTCGGAGGACAGCCATCAATTACAACACCAATCGCTTCGCCATGTGATTCACCAAAGGTTGTTATTCTGAATAATTCTCCGAAGCTATTACCTGCCATTTTTGATTTACGATTTATGCTTTTACTTTTGCTGGTGATAAGTTGTTCAGATGTGATAATTTGCAGGCAAATATACAAATTAACATTAGCGATAAACTTGTTGATCATTTGAATTATTATATTAGTGAAAACCAAGGTCATGTTGAGCGGAGTCGAAACATAGACCGACCAGATTTCGACTTCGCTCAATCTGACGATCAATTGGTAAACGAGTTAGAGATTAATAAGTAATGATGAAAATTCTAATCCAAAATATAAAGGGACTAATTCAATATTCAGATTCCAAAAGAGGCATCATAAAAGGAAATGATATGGGTAATCTGCCTGTTTTGGAGGATTCATTTCTCATTATTAATGATGACAAAATAGATTCATTTGGCTCAATGACTGAGTTAACTGAAGATACTGAAACATTTGACCAAGTAGTTGATGTTGCTGGCAAATTTGTGTTTCCCTGTTGGTGCGATTCTCATACACATATTGTATATGCAGGAAGTCGTGAATTGGAATTTGTTGATAGAATTAATGGTTTAAGCTATGAGGAAATTGCCAATAATGGTGGAGGGATCTTAAATTCTGCTAAGAAACTTCAAAATACGTCAGAAGATGAATTGATTGAAAGTGCGCTAAGTAGACTTAACGAAGTTGCGAGAACTGGGACAGGAGCTATTGAGATAAAAAGCGGTTATGGATTAACTGTTGATGCTGAGTTGAAGATGTTGAGAGTTATCAAGAAATTAAAAGATCAATCTCCTTTGACTATCAAAGCTACATTTCTTGGTGCTCATGCTGTTCCCCAGGAGTATAAAGAAGACCGAGCAGGGTATATCAATTTAATTATTAATGAAATGCTTCCTATTGTAAAGGATGAGCAACTGGCGGATTATATTGATGTTTTTTGTGAGACAGGTTATTTTACTCCTGAAGAAACAGAAAAGATTATTCAAGTTGGTGCTGATACCGGGTTGAAAGCAAAGATTCATGTCAATCAGTTTACTTCCATCGGTGGAATTGAAACTTGTGTCAAAAACAGCGCCTTATCGGTTGATCATTTAGAAGTAATGGAAGATAGTGACATAGATTGTTTAAGGGGATCCAACACCATTCCGGTCTTACTTCCATCATGTTCGTTTTTCTTGAAAATACCGTATGGTCCAGCCAGAAAATTAATTGAGGCTGACTTGCCAGTAACATTGGCCACAGATTTTAATCCCGGATCAACCCCATCAGGAAATATTCCTTTTGTGGTTTCTTTGGCTTGCATTAAAATGAATATGACTCCTGAAGAAGCTATCAATGCCGCTACTTTGAATGGTGCTTATGCAATGGAAGTTGATGATGAGCTGGGAAGCATAGAAGTTGGCAAAAAAGCCAATCTATTCATTACCAAAGAAATTCCGAGCTATAGTTATTTACCCTACGCTTTTGGAAGTAGCTTGATCGAGACCGTTTTTATAAACGGTAAGAAGGTTTGATTCCCATAGATTCTGATAGTTCATTTATCAAAAGAGCTTCCTGAAGTACTTCCATAATAATTTCCTCATTCATTTCTTCAACTGAATTTATAGGTATTAACCTGACTACTTTCGCATCACCTTCTAAAATTCCTTGTTTGTTAGACAGTTTGGTTCCTTTGCATATTCCCAAGTGAACATAGGTTTTCTTACCATTCAAATAGCAAAGCAATCCTTTATATGAGAATACTGGAACATACCATTTGATCTCTTCCATTATATCCGGAGAAGCGTTCAAAATCAATTTCCGTAGAGCCTCAAAAATGGGCTTAAGTTCCTCTGGTTGGGCTTTTATGAAGTCGGTAACAGCATTCATGATTTAAATATCAGAAATACTTTAATCAATGCCAAACATGGAGTACATAATGCAATTTTGTTAATTTTGTTACCCTTGTTGAATAAATAAATACCATCATGGCAAAACAAATTATAGAATGTGTTCCGAATTTCTCTGAAGGAAGAGATATGAACATCATTGATCAGATAACCAATGAGATTGAGGGGGT
>JAESSM010000207.1 GCA_016764115.1 Bacteroidia bacterium
AGCATTAAAGATCCGTAGTGATAATTTTGATAAAGATCATTCTTCAATCGCAGCGACCTATACCAATTTAGGAAATGTATATTTTACTTTGGGTGATTACCATAAAGCAATGGATTATTTTCAATCTGCATTAGGAATATCAATTAACGTATTTGGGGAAGAGCATCCTGCTGTGGCAACAAACTATAACAACTTAGGAAGTGTATTAAATGAATTAGGAGCTCATTATAAAGCCCTCGAATATTATAATCGATCATTAAGAATAAGATTAAAGATCTTCCCTAAAATTCATCCACATATAGCTTCTAATTATAATAACATTGGAATTGTATATGATATTCTAGGCGCCTTCGAACCAGGCAATTATAAAAAAGCATTGGAAAGTTATCAAAAAGCACTTGATATTGATAATGTATTGTTCGGTGAAGACCACCCCTACGTTGCTATGGGATACAACAATATGGGAATTGTTTACGAGGAAATGGCCTCGTTATCTCATAATAAAGAATATTACTATAAAGCTATGAAATTGTTTGAGCAAGCAATAGACATAAGATTAAAAACAATTGGTGACGAGCACTTTTTCGTAGCATCATGTTATACAAACATTGGAAATGTTCTATGTGGATTATCCGACTATGACAATGCAATAGAATTTCATAATAAAGCTATACTTATTTATAAGAAAGCTTTAGGAAGTCAGCATGCGTTAATTGGTGCAGCATATAATACGCTGGCTCAAGTTTATTCAGAACAACAAAAATATGCTAAGTGCACAGCCAACTACCAGCAAGCATTAAACGCACTTGTTGAAGGATTTGAAGAGAAAGATATTTATATGAATCCTCAAATATATTTTTCTAGAGAATCACATTTACCAAGCAGTATTATAAAAGTAAAAAGCATGACCAATTTATTGGATACTCTGATTGGGAAAGCCATCGCTATGGAGCAATCGCAAAAATAAACCCATACTGATAAATATTCAGGAAGCTTCACTTTAAATTAACATCAATTATTTCTATTAATTCATAAGATTCATTAATCAAAATATTTTGGTGTCGTCTTTTGAATACACATCTCTTTTTACCAGCCCAACACCATAAGCCTATTAACTAATTTTATTTTCGGCTGTCTAAAGTCCTTATTTCTGCGGTTCCCAAACCCAATCACCATTGGCCGTTAGATAGCCCACCTCATTGTTTCGTTCCACTTTATAGATCCCCTCATTCAGATACTGAACATTATCATAATTCGGGGATACGATTATTTTACCGTACTGATCAGAAATACCAATAAATCGAGAACACTTCACTTTTGCTTTGCCATCTTTAAAGTCTTCAATTTCATCAAATTTGGGAGCTAAAAAGTAAAATCCATTTTGATCTATAACAGCCCACTTATCGTTCAACTTCACTTTGGCCATTCCATCAGAAAAATTGGTTGCATCATCATAATAGGTTCCTAGTCTATTATTACCAAAAGAATCTATAAAGTAAGTACCCTTTTTATCTTTCACTATTACTTTACCATTAGAAAAACTACCAATAATTTTTCCGTCAGGATGGGTATAAATTATTTCCCCTTCAGTATTGATCAGGCAATATTTCTTATCATAATAAACTATCGCTTTTCCCTCGGAAAAATCCCAGGCCATTTTGAATTGAGGTTGTATTACCACGTCTCCATTTTTGTCGATGAATCCGTATTTACCGTCTTTCCAAATTGCAGCCAATCCATCATGAAAGTTTCCTGTGTACTTGTAGACCGGAGATACTACCATTTCACCTGTTGTATTAACAAATCCTTTATATTGCCCTTTTATAAATGGTTTATTCTTTTGTTTGGTCTTCACCATGGCCATCCCTTCACTAAACTCACCAATCTTAGTGTATTTAGTTCGCAGAAGTCGGGTACCGTCATTTCTCACCACACCATAAGTGCTGCCTTTTTTCAAAACAATTAAACTGTTATCAAGTAATTCAATTTTCTTGTAATTAGGTTTGACTACCCATTCACCATTTCTGTCAATAACTCCATACCTGCCTTTGTATTTTACTTTTGCAACTCCATTTTTAAATTCAAAACATTTAAGGAATATCGGATCGATCAAGACCTTCCCTTTGTTATTAATATAACCTATTCCACCGCGTCCCTTAATTCTCACTGCTGCTAACCCCTCACTAAAGTTTTCTGCTCTCAAATAAATAGGTTCAATAGCGAAATTCCCATACATATCTACATATCCCCATTTTCTCTTTATTCTAACTGCTGCTAATCCATTATTGAAATCTTTGGCCATATCAAATATGGTGTCAATTACCATATCCCCTTTATCATTCAAGAATCCCCATTTATTGTCTAGTTTTACTGCAACCATCCCTTCGCTATATAGCCTTGAATCATCATATTTCGTTGAAGCAATTACTTCCCCTTTTGAGTTAATAAAACCATATTTTTCACCATTTTTCTCTACCACAAAGAGGTTATTTTCAGAGCCCTTCAAATATTCAATATTGCTATAAATAAAGGGTATCTGCAGGCCATCATCTATAGTAACTGCACCCCATTTTTTGTTGCTCTTAACTGTAAAGATGGAATAGCGAGCTACATCCGCATAATCGTACTGAACACCCACCACAATTCTACCATCCACATCCATGTAGCCCCATTTTCCACCTTCACACTTCAACCACAACGATTGAAGTTGATGCCCGGGATTCCTAATCACCATATTCATGTTTTCAACATAGTGGTTTAATGAACTTAATACTTCTCTTGTATCTTTTGAAGTACAAGTCAATTCACCCGCAACGTTGAACCGAGCATACCCGTTAATAAAATCACCTATATAAATCATATTACCATATAAAACATGACCACTTCTTTTCATTACTCCATGTTTTCCTCCAACTTTTATGCAGCGTGCCACATGCTTATCTCCTAATAAAAAATCCTGCCACCTGATTTCCCAAAAGTATGGTTCAGCTAAAAACTTACCAGTTATATGATCAACTAATCCAAACCTGGAAGTCACAGAGAATTCCGTATCTCCCATTTTATACTTGTACCTCCTATCTTTGATTTCTACTAAAGTTAAGCCCAGTTCGCTGTTTACAGTTATGTAATCATATTCCGGAGGAACTACATTATCATCTGTCATATTGTTTTTTAATCCCCACTTACCAGCACTGGGACAAACATACCATCCATATTTCTCTGAATTTTCGATTATAGCTGGTTGAGTATCGGTATTAGCTTTAATCTGCTTCCTGGACCCAACATTAATTGACAAGACATTATTATAATTTGAATTGTTAATAATATTTCCATTATCGTTGATATGAATTACTTTCCTACTTTTATACCTATAGGCCTTCACCACATTATTAACTACCTCAATATTTGTATATCTTGGTGACACCAATACACGACCACTGGTATTTACCAACCCTAATAAATTATCTTTCCTAACTTTGGCAACATTGTTATAAAAGTTTTCTATTGCATCATACTTATAGTCAACTACTTTTCTATCCCCTTTCTTAAACAAACCCCAATGACCTAATGCCATTGATTTTATTTTAAAAAGATCAACTGAAGTTGGTGCTATCTCATCGTAAAGAGGTTTTAATACCACATCTCCATTTTTATCAAGTAAGCCAAACATATAATCAGATAAGAATTGGACATAGTCTGTGTTAAAATGATAGTAGTTTGAATGCGCAGTATCGCTAATCATTTTTTTGGAATTTGTACAATACAAGCTCCAAACATCCTTTTTTACTTTGATGAAATTTTGATTAAACGCCTTATATTCCAACCATTCAGGCTTAAATAGTACGTTGCCAGCATTGTTGACACATCCCCAAAAACCATCACGCTTAAACATGATATACTTATCATAAAGTGATCTTATTTCCTGGCATTCGGTCAATAAGATAGCATCGCCATGTAAATTAAAAAGCCCCTTTTTATTGCCAGATGTAGAGATAAAGAACTCATTTAGGAATGGAATTACTTCATCAAAAACAGCATTTACGATGAGTTTACCCTGCTTATTGATAACTCCATAGCCATTACGCATTTTTACTTGATAATGGTTTTCATCTAAAGTATTGATATCATGGAATAAATTAGACATTATTTCTTGCCCCGAATTATCAATCATTCCCCACAATGAATCTTTTCTAAAACCTATTCTATTTTCATCTAGAATTTTCAGTTCTTGATATATAGGTTCCAATACTACCTTTCCTTTCAGATTGATCATGCCAATTAATCCATCCTTAGCTACAACGGCATAGTTATCAGTGGTAAAAAATTGAGCCCTGTCAAATCTGGGTTTAATGATGATATCCCCGTTTGTATCAATGTAGCCCCATTTACCATCAACCCTAACCGGTAGTAAATCTATATTTACCTGACAATCCGCCACTCCTCCGTTGAGTTGTAACACTATTAGTATGGACACAATAATCCTGTTCATGATTAAATTCATTAATTGATTACAATAAGATGTAAGGCTGTTGTTTATATACTCTGTATAAGAGTGGAAAGCTCATCCATAGAAACTAAAGCTTTTTCGCTGGTCTTCAGATGAAAAGTATAGGTACGATCTCTTCTCCTTTTTAGTCGCGCAATGTCCATTGCTTTAAAATCTTCTGCAGTAAAATATGCTATGTAATTTCCAGGCAGGACCGCTATCAATTTATTCTCAACCATGGGTGAAAAGGCAAAGTTTTGCCAGGCATAATTAGGATACTTCACTACTGATCTACCTTCACCAGTAATAAGGAACACGGTAACATTTGAGACATCGGGATCGACACTGTTGTCAAATTTAAAATTGGCAGCCAAGGTTATCACATTTTCCTGTTTCAATTGTCTATCCCAATTATAGATACCGAAATTACTTACTTGAAATGAACGAATTAGATCTGCCTCTTGCTGCACCCTATTTTCTTCTTGCACGCGGGCAGCAATTGCATTTTCATAATTAACCATGTTCTTCTCGAAGATGGCCAATGCTTTCTTAAGGTTTTTCCCTTTAAAAGCCGGCTTGACAATAGTTGTAAACTGAGATTTAGAATTGGTTAATTTTATCTGGTAGGTACTGCCTTGATCTGTTCTTGTAAGTAAAATGTTCGACCAATTCTGATTAAAGATCCATTTGTTATTTCTAGGATTCTTGCCATATCCATTACCTGCATATTGCCAAACAATTCCGTGAAATTCTCTTAACTCCGGATATAGTTTATAATTGATCGCAAAATCAAATTGGAACTGCTCTTCATTAAAAACTTCTGGTTTAACGGGCACACCAGGGATTGGCGCCACTCTTTCCAATCTGCTTTTCTTTTTTTCATTGATTTTTGCAGCTACTATGCCCTGAAATTGCCAATTGGACTTATTCTCATCCAACTTATAAAAGTTATAACCATCTCCTTCAACAAAAGAAGCCATGTTTACCTTGATGTTTTTATCCTTTGCAATAAAAACAGGCTTACCATCTTTAAATCCTCTGATCTCAAACATCCCAGCCGATTGTAAGTTCACCCTTACCCCTCCACTATCATATGTCATTGTTATTCCACTGGCAAGAATTTGAGCAGCATCGTGAAATTCTCTATAGTTAATTGCAACATCACCTACTATTGGAACATTGCTGGCATCAACAAACGCATCCTTCGGGATTTCAATTGATGTTCCATTGGCTACTTCAATAAAATTTTCTTTTGAACTATTGATCTCATAGTCCCTGAAAACGACATCCACATCTTCAAACGGTGGATCTACTGAAAGTTCTTTGTGGTTTACAACGTTGCACACCGGCAATAAATAGAGCACCGTTGCCATGCTCAAAATCGACAAAATTTTTCCTTCTAAGTTCATTTTTACCCCCATCCTTTTTGAATTTAAACGGAACTTTATTTTTATTTATTGCCTTTATAAATAATTTATTTTGATTCAAGCGTATTTTAAATATAAAACAGAATCTTATAATTCTATACAAAATTGGACATTATTGTTAAATGTACCACTCCAAATAAAAGGAAGATGAAATGAATTATTAATTAAGAAACGGTAATTCGTTAGGCAATAATCTACAAGTTTGAAAGTTTAGAACATATCATGAAGGCACTCAAAGCTGCTATAGTTGGTATCCTTTTTATATGGAGTTTAAATTCATTTGCAGATCTCAGGGATTTTGGTTATCCCTGCTTTCACTGCCAACCCATTTCCTATGATGACAGTGGCTTTCTTTTGGAAACCAGCTTTTCAAAAAAACTATCAAAAGTATTTAAAGGTGAAGTGAATTTACAAACCCGATATATGAATCGGTTCAGTCAACTAAAAGGGTTGATGCCGGAAATTGGGTTTAGTGCCAAAATAAACAAACACTTCTCAATTAAGACTTGCTATCGATATAATCTTGTTTGGAGCACTGGTTCTAGAGTTTTAATAGCAGGTTATTACAAATGGAAAAAGAAAGGTTTTCCTCTTAATATTCAGTTTAGAACAAGATTGGAAACAGGAGATGGAGATTTTTGGAGAAACAGGATTAAAACTGAATTTAACATGAGTAAAATAGTTGACCCTTATTCATCATTTGAAACTTTTTACAGACTATTTACAGATGGGTTTATCAATATTATTCGATATGAAGGTGGCTTGAAGTGGAGATTGAAAAAATCTGTTTATTTAAATACGATATACAGATTTGAGAAGATTTATGATAACTACTCTAGATCGTATAGGCATTACTATACAACTTATAACCATATTGTTGGTATTTCGCTAGGTATTTCTCTATAAGTAATAGGATTGGTTGCTTTATACAAGCAACGCTGTTTTTATACAATAGCTGATTGCTTTAATGGCAACTTGATATAAAAAGTAGTCCCCTCCCCTAATTTACTCTTTACTGATATTTCACCTGAATGGCTTTCCACAATTTTATGACAAATGGCAGTTCCCATTCCCGTACCCTCAAATTCATTCCTGGAATGTAAACGATGAAATGGTTTAAAAATATTTTCAGCATGTTTTTGCTCAAACCCCACTCCATTGTCCTTAACCTCAATAACCAATAAACCATTTGACAACTTTCCCTTTTTAATTTTAACAATAGGAGGCGAATCAGGCCTATGAAACTTTAATGCATTTGAAATCAAATTTTGAAAGAGCTGACTCATCTGAGATTTTGAAGCATCAATGTTCGGAAGGTCTACACACTCTACTATTCCTTTTGACTCTTTTACTTGTTGCTCCAATTCATCTATAACTTCGTTCACTACGTCATTCAAATTAATGTTTTTAAATTCCACTTTACTGCGGGTCAGTCTAGAGTAATTTAATATGTCAATGATCAATGTACGTAACCTTGTAGCAGACTTGTGTATTCCGGCAAGTCTTAAATAATCATTCTCCTCTATCTTATTTTTTAATACATGTTGTAGTCTTTCGGTTTGAAAAGTAATCTTTCTTAGGGGTTCTTTTAAATCATGTGAGGCAGCTGACGCATACAATTCAAGAGCCTTATTACTTTTTGCTAACTCACTGGACATTATCACCGCTTTAGCCTTTTGCTCAGAAATTATACTATTAACTTCCTTTAGTACTATGTTTTGCGTTTCTATCTGTTCCTTGTGTTTTTTAATCTGTTCTTCTGCTTTCTTAAGCTCTGATATATCCGCATCTATGATAACTATATTTCGAACTTCACCGTTTTCATCCAAAATTGGAGTTGCAGTAGAGGCCATAGCTCTTTCTTTGTCATTGGCGTCCTTATTTATTGATTCATAACTAAATGACTTTTTCGTCTTAATACAATCTTTGATCAAATTTAAAATTTTAGGATTCGAACTATAGTTCTTAAATGAATCTCCAATAATTTTATCAAGTTTTTCCTGTGAATAGCCTTTCAATTTAAGGAATGATTGATTAAACCATTCAACTTTCGCTTCAAGATCTACAATAACTACCAGGTTGTCTGTATTATTTGCTACAAGGAAAAGTGTTTCTAACTCAAAGTTTTTACCTTTTAATTCTGCAACCAACTTTTCAATTTTCTCCTTTTCCTGCATTACCTTCATGCTTGTCTGCCATAGCTTCTTGTTTTTTACCTCTATTTCTTCCTTTTGTTTTATAACCCTATCCTTTGATTCTTTTAACTTTGATATATCGCTTCCGACAGAAATGAATTGAACTACTTTATTTTCTTGATTCAATATTGGAGTTACATTTAGGAATAGCCAAACCGGGTCACCATTTTTAGTATAATTTAATATTTCACCACTAAATGGTTTTTTAAGTTTAATGGCATCCTCTATTTCTTTAATATCCTCCAGAGAAGAACCTTCTCCTCGAAGCACATCCCTTGGTTTCTTACCTTCTACATCATTAAGTGTATATCCAGTTATACTTGCAAAAGCATCATTTACCCATTCAATTTCATCTTTACCATTTGTAATGATCACGTAGTTATCGGTTTTACGGGCAACTAATGATAGCTTGTCAAGCTCTTTATTGGCTATTATCAAATCCTTTGTTTTTTCACGAATAATTTTAGCCAGATATATTTGATGCCTTTTCAACCTTTGGATTCTCCAGATAATGAGCAAATAAACTAAGAGTGTTAGGACCAGAATAGCACTAATGTAGAATAACCAAGTTCTCCAAAACGGAGGAGTGATTGTAAACGAAAAAGTAGTTGGGTGTTGATTCCACACCCCATCAAAATTACATGCCTTTACCTTAAAACTATATTCACCGCCAGGTAAGTTTGAATAAGTAGCCTTTCTTTCATTTGTGATCGGAGACCAATCTTTATCAAACCCTTCTAATTTATATTGATATTTAACTTTGGTTGGATTAGCATATGATATCCCGATATATTCAAATGTGAAATGATTGCGGTAGTGTGGAAGTACAGCATTATTCGATAAGGATGTATCTCGGTGAAACAGCTTAATATTCCTGATATTAGTGGTAGGTTCTCTAAAATTTGGTACATCTTCTTTTGGATTGTATTTTATTGCGCCTCCAATAGTTCCAAACCACAGATTCCCTTTATCATCTCTTATAGCTGCGCTTCCATTACCTTCTAGGCCAACAACCCCTTCTTCACTGCCATAATGTTTGATCTCTATTTTGCCATCTAAATTATATCTTTTTGTATTCAATCTGTCAATTCCTTGAACCCCTCCTAACCATAAATAATCATCCTTACCCATTATAGAAAAGTAAATAGTATTTGAAGAAAGGCCTTCATTTTCAGAAATTACCTGAAAACTCTCCCCATCAAACCTTACCACACCTAACGATTTTGTATCAAACCAAATATTACCCTTATGGTCTTCTACAATATCATGACTTCTACTAATTTCTACATCCTTAAATGGAAAATTTTTAATATTCCCGCTTAATCCCGTTTTGCTAACGTTCATGCTAAACAAACCTTTTTGAGTTACGCCAAATATTTCACCAGATTTCGTAAAAGTTATATTCCAAATCTGATTTGCCAATAACCCATTCTCCGTATTATATAGTGTAAATTTTTCTCTATTATAGCTGTATAGTCCTTCATTTGTGGCAATCCAAATTCGACCATTTTCATCCTCTTTTATTGAATAAGTATCGCGTAAATCTGAATATTCTACTGATTTTGAAAAATCACTATTAATTAATCTATAGGTAGCTACATTCTCTTCTGTATACCAAAAATCACCATGGGAATCATTAAAAATATCCCAGGAAATATTTGTTTTGATACCGGTAGTTTTCGTAAACTTCAGGAACTCATTATTTTTATAATAATTAATACCTCCACCTAAAGTCGCAAACCACATATTACCATCCCTGTCCTGATTTATACCAATCACACAATCATGGGACATTCCATGCTTAGTATTATAAACCTGAAATACAGAGTTGGAATATTTCATTACTCCTTGCCCATCTGCCCCAATCCAAATATTTCCTTCATTATCTTCAAACAATTTCCCTGTTGTATTATTACTTAGACCTTGATCAATGGTAAACAATGTAAATACGTCTTCGCCTGCTTCACGAGACAAATAATTATCGTACTTAATTAAACCGTTTCCTGTGGTGATCCAAAGATTGTTTTTTCCATCAAGCAGTATATTCTGCAAAGCAGTATTGACTGGACTGTTTTTTTCAGTAAAAACATGTAAAGTATTTCCATCATACAAACCGACTCCCTCATTTTCTATAATCATCCATACTCTTCCTTTATCAAGTACGGCTGATTTAATTCGCCTTTCTGCCAAATGATCAGGGGCTATACTATGAATGGAATCCCCTTTTAAATAATACATTCCATCATTTGTACAAATCCAAACCTTGTCCTTATTTCTACATAAATATCGTATATGGTTGCTTCTTTTACTTTCCCCTACCTTAAATTTATCAGTAAACTCCCCATCAAACCTAAAAACACCTTCTCTTTTTGTCCCAACTATTAACCTCCCTTTTTTATCCTGAATAATACTGGTTACTTCAGAATTTAGCCTCAGCATATTTGGAGTTATGTGCTCTATGCCATTGCCGTTAATTTTAAGAAGTCCTTGATTGGTTGTTCCTACCCACAAATTTCCTCGGTTATCTTTGAAGATTGTTGAATAAATATCATCCTTATCGATATCTGGAATAAGTTTTTCATAAGCAAACTTACCATTCAAAAAGGAAAACAAATTGTTACGTGAAAATATCCAAAACCTATTGCTGCTATCCTGAATAATCTTAGTAATACTACTGTACTTTAGTCCATCCTTGAAAGTAAAATTCTCAAAGTCAATACCATTATAAACGCTTATGCCAGCATAAGTACCAAACCAAAGATAACCTTCGTTATCTTGATAAATACTTCGAATTTGAGATTGAACCAATCCATCTTCGATGGAGTATTTTCTAAAATTATGACTCTGCCCATAATTTAGATATGGCAAGACTAATAAAGAGATAACTAAAAGATATATTTTACCTTTTCGCATAAAGCGTAGATTTACCTATCATAAATATAAAAATTTTAGGTTGAAATGCCATATTTCCAGTAAGGTTCTTAATTATTAAATTGGTCAACCCGTTAAATACTACTAATTTTGAACAGGCAAAATACTCACCATGAGATTTCTTCTTATATCTACTACAGTTCTTTTGTTTGCAGGTTCATTGTTTGCACAGAAAACCTCTTACAAGAAGACAAAACTTACAATATCCCTTTCAGGGAAAGTAATGCCGTCTGAAATTATACAGGATTGGATGCCACATCTTCAAAACCTGGAGATGCCCAAACCCGGAACTGAAAAGGCCAATCTTCATCAACTGAAAAGAGAGATCGAAAAATTATATCCAAGAAAAACTCTGATTAAATCCGGAAAAATCAATGAGCAATCTCCCCCCTCACCTATTTTGCAAAGAAACTTTGTTGCCAACAACCCCAATGGGATACCCAATGACAACAGCATGGCTATTTCAAATGATGGAATCCTTATTTCTGCTGTCAATTCTATTCTTTACATTTATGATGTAGAGCAAGATTCATTGTTGAAAAAATACTCTCTTAGTAGTTTTGTATCCAAAGCGGGGCTATTAAATGATTTTAGTATTAGCAAGTTCGATCCAAAACTGCTTTATGATCCAAATGAGGATAAATTCATCTTGGTTTTTCTTTATGGAAATAAATGGGAGATCAGCATGGCCGTTGCATGTTTTACAGAAACAAACGATCCTTTAGGGACATGGAACTGTTATGCACTGGAAGGTAACCCAATTCAAGATTCTACATGGACAGATTATCCAGCAATTGCCATAACAGAAGATGAATTATTTCTTACGCTTAATCAATTGCGAAATGATGAATCCTGGCGCACCGGGTTTGTGCAATCCGTAATCTGGCAAATAGATAAGTCAGAAGGATTTAAAGGTGACTCTTCCATAAATACACAGCTTTGGACAGATATTTTGTACAACGGTAAAAATATCCGAAACCTTAACCCAATAGGTGGTGGTAGCGAACCACATGGACCAAGTTTATACTGCTTATCTAACAGAAATTTTGACATTGCCAATGACTCAATATTCATTGTCAAAGTTACAGATACAATCAATGCTACATCCTCTGAATTGAAAGTACAAGTAGTTACTTCTGATACTAAATATGGCGTACCACCTTTTGCCCGACAAGCAAACGACCATGAATTCGACACTAACGACAGCAGGGTTTTAGGTGGGTTTCTTGAAAATGATCAAATTCAATTTGTAAATAATACGCTTAGTCCTGACAATGGTTTTGCAGCAGTTTATCATGGAATAGTTGACAACATTTCTACAATTCCACAATTAACATCCTATATTATTACTGATGATTCCTTAGATTTTGGATATCCCAACATATCGTATACAGGGAAGCAGGATTGTGATCATGAATCAATTATTACTTTCAACCACTCTTCCCCTAATGATTTCGCAGGATTTTCAGCAGTTTACTATGGTAACAATAACGTTCATTCTGAAGTACTAAAAATAATAGAAGGATTGAGCTATGTTGACCGACATAGTGGCGACAGCGGTAAAGTTTATGAAAGATGGGGCGATTACTCAGGAACACAACGAAAATATAATGAACCTGGTAAAATTTGGACATCCGGCTATTATGCAAACGATCAAAATGAAAATGCAACTTGGGTAGCTGAAATTCAAAGCCCAGATTCTACAATTATGGCAATCAGCACCATAGATACGATTGATCTGAGCCAAAATGGCCTGTGCCATGGTAATGCGGTTGTAAATGTCAAAGAAGGCAATCCACCTTATATTTATAAATGGAATGATCCTGCATCGCAAACGGATTCTATCGCATTAGAATTATGTGATGGAAGTTACGCTGTAACTGTTATTGATTCTTATAATTGTCAATTAACCGGAACTGCAGAAATTGAACATCCACAAAAAGAAGCTAGCATATTCCCGAATCCCTCCTCTAATTTTGTTACTATTAATTTTGAAATAGATCAGGATCAAGCAATTGATATTAATGTTTATGATGAACGCGGGCGCTTAGTTAAAACGTTTTCTGAAGCTTCAGCAAAAAAAGGAGAAAACTTGTTTTCATTCAACACTGAACAGCTCAGCAGGGGGCTTTACATCGTTAAAATTCAAAGTTCTTTCCCTTTAAAGGTCGTTGCCCAGCGATTTATAAAGTTATAATATCAACAACAGCCTCCTCCATCATAGTACCAGGTAGATTCTGAAATGTAAATATCATTTCTGTTAAGAGATTTCAAAGCACCAGCGGTTTTATCACATACTGCCAATGGTTGATTAATATACAAAGTGTGTCCCTGGCCATCATCAAAATATTCATTGTCCCCATAATATATGACTGTTTTTCCTGTAAAAACACATGGCCCATCCTCAGGCATTGGGTCTTTAATGGCACAAATCTCTACACTTTCAATTGTTATTAGGTCATCTACATTATAATGATTGGGATCAAGTAAGCGATATGGTCGCTTTGCCCGAACTTCAATAGTTCCAAAACCTAAATCAGTAATTTGTTGTATATATTCATTTAATGAAATCGCTCCGCTTATACAGATTGCCCTAAGCTGTTCGTCTTTACGCAAATGTTCAGGTATACTATATTCACAAACAGGATCGGATAATATTAACCTCCCATTAGGTTTTAAAACACGATACATCCCTTTTAGAGCAATTGCCAAATCTGCTTTTTCGAAAATATTGAAAAGGCAATTTTGGGCAGCAACATCAATACTTTCATCTTCAATCGGCAAATCAAGAGCACTGCCTTTTCTTAAATCAATGAATGATCTCTTAAACCAATCATTGGTCTTTTCTGCTTCAATTAAATTCTCACTACAGGCATCCATCATTTCATCCACAATATCTACTCCGATAACTGAGTTTGGCTTCCTGGTAAAATAGGAAAATTGAAAAAGCTCCATTCCTCCTCCTACACCTACGTACAACACTGTAGGGTCATTAGCCAAATCTCTGGGATGAACTGTTGAACCGCATCCATAGTTCATTTCCAGCATCTTATTAGGAACATGCAATCCCGGTAATTGCCAAACAGGTGTTGTAGTGCAACACAATCCCTTATCAGGTTCTAAAGCAGCCTGCTTGTAAACATCTACAGTAGTTTCTAAATAGCTTTCCATAATTTTATATTTTAGACTGTTCAACCATTACCTTTAAATCTTCAACATTATCAATATCAGATAATTCTTGGAGGATATGATAATCCACTTTAAGATTTTCTAAATCAGCAACCGTACTAGATAACACTGAATTTGTGCTCCATTTTTTATTTTCAAATAATGACGCATAATACTTTTTCATTCCCAGTAAGTAATACCCTCCATCTTTTGCAGGTCCAATCACAACAACATTACCATCAAGCATGACAAAAGCCTCTTCAATTATCTCCTTCGTTAGCTCAGAACAATCAGAACCGATTATTACTACTTTACTACTTCCCTTTTGGAATGAATTTTTAAAGGCGCCACTTATTTTTTCACCTAAATCATTCCCTATTTGTATATCCTTATTGTAAATGGCTTCTTCCCAATTATCATTATCATCAATAAATTGTGAGTAATACACAGTTTTTTGACATTCTAATTCTCTCGTTATTTTTTTTGTATGATTTAGCAATTTTCTATAAACTTCTAATGCCTCTACCTCTCCTATTGAAGTAGCTAACCTGGTCTTAACTTTCCCTAATTCAGGATTTTTAACAAATATCAATAGATGGTTCATTTACATAACGATTAGCGTATAGTACATTTGCATACAACAGCTTACATATTCACTACACATAGTATTACTTATTGTTTCTCATTCCACTTATAATGATTTGTTTACTAGAATCACTTGTAAATATCGACCCATTATAATCACCAAATTTTTCTTCAATTTCAAAGCCTGCAAATCTTAGATAATTGTCCAATTCCTGAGGATAAAACATTCTCATGTTTAAATCCTGTTCTATTTCTTTTTCACCTATTTCAAAATACCACTTAACTTGATTGATCTGGTCAGCTTCATTGTACCAATTCGTTTCCGTTAGCTTTACATGATTGTCTGCATAGGGGTTTTTATAATCAGCACATTCATATCTTTTATTTTTGTCTCTCAGTAAAATCTTAAAATCTGGCTTAAAAACGTCAATAACAAATCGGCCGTCCGGTTTTAAATGTTTTTTTACACAACTAAAGCATGATGCAATACTTTCAAAGTCATGCAAATGGCAAATGGAATTGAAAGGCAGGAAAATCACTGAAAACTTTTGGTTCAATTCAAAGTCTCTAATATCAGCTTCTATAAACTCAATATCTTGCTTTGCTTCCGCGGCTTTCTCTTTAGCCTCATTAATCATAGCTTCAGAGATATCAATTCCAACTATTTCGAATCCTTTCTTAGCAATTGGAACCGTTATCCTTCCAGTTCCACAAGCTAATTCAAGAATAGGTTGCCCATATTTGGCAATCAATTTTGAATAAAACGGTACGTCAGTATCAAAAACATTCAACGCATCATAGGACTTTCCGTCACTATAAATTTCCTTATGGTCTATCCTTTTCATTTCTTAAATGACAGGTAACTTTTCAGTAAACGACATCTCCTCTCTCAACAAATTTTGCCCACTTTCTGGAATATGAATGAATTTTGTTGGTTTTTTCTCCATTAGAATTGACCACTTCATTTTCTTTATTAAACCACTCAAATATTCCACCATAAAGATTGTACACATTAGTAAAACCCATTTGTATCAGGATTTCTCCCAAACGTTCACTTCTATAACCGATAGAACAATACAATACCAATTCTGAACTTTTGCTAAAGTCTTTCACAGATTCCGGATTAAAATTATCATAATTGATCAATAATGCAGTTTTAATATGACTTATGTTATACTCATCCTTAGTTCTCGTATCAATAATGATTATTTCTTGACCCTGATTTAATTTTTTGATCAGGTTTTCAGGTTTGATAATTGGTACTGTATTCTTATAAATTTCCTTTATTTTTTCTTCAATGGGCCGCAAGTTGCCTTGACCACAAGCACAAGAATGAATGCTTAAAAAACATATCAATAATATCACTTGGTATCTCAAAATCAATAATTTTTATGTGAGCGCACCTTGGCAACTTGAACCAGCTCCAGCTGTACACCCAAAACAATGTTGGTTAATCTTAATCTCCCTCACCGCAAGTTTCCTCTCATTAAAATTGCTTACATGTTGAGTTTTATCAAGTTTCATGTCCAGCATTTGATTGAAATCACAATCATATAAGTACCCGTCCCAACCAACTGAAATTGTATTCCTGCACATTACTCCAACAGCAGCAGAACTATTAAAATTCTTTATTAAAAGCTCCATATATTCTTCATACTCTTCAGATTTAATTAGATAATCCAAAAATCTACTAATAGGTAAATTTGTGATTGTATACAGATCATTGAAAACAATACCAAAGTTTTCGAAAAGATGTTTCTTATAATCTTCTTGTAATTTTTCCTGGGGTGGTGGTAAAAATGGACCCAATGGATTATATACAAGATGTAATTCCAATTCAGAATCTTCATTTCCATATCCCACTTTATTTAGTCTTCTGAGTGCCTCAATAGAATGGCTAAAAACACCACTTCCTCTTTGCTTGTCTGTATTCTCTGCTGTATAGCATGGTAAAGAAGATACTATCGTAATGTTATTTTCAGCAAAGAATGTAGGATACTCCGTGTACTTCTTATTTGATGTTAAAATAGTCAGGTTGCTCCTAACTATTATCCTGATTTGATTATTGATTTTTCGGATCTCCTCAATTAACCACTTAAAATTAGGGTTCATTTCAGGAGCTCCACCAGTAATATCTACCGTTTGGATGGGTGAGTTTCTTATGGCATTTAGGCAGAGCTGCATTGTCTCCCTTGCCATGATCTCCTTTCTATCCGGACCCGCATCAACATGACAATGCCCACAAGTTTGATTACACATTTTGCCAATATTTATCTGTAAAATCTCTAATGTGGTAGGTTTAAATGGCCATAAACCGATTGTCTCTAACTTATCCTGAAATGATGAAAAATTACAACTACCATTTGTTGTTGATTCTAAAATATGAACCTGCTCCACATAATTTGATAGTTTGTGTTTCTGGGATTTAAGTGATGGCATTAGATTTAGAAAAATAGTTATATGCAATATTATTACAAAAGTAGCCGGTAATCCACAAGTTATTGTCATTTTTTTGACAATAATAAATTTTTAACGAAATAGAAAGTAGAATGAAAGACTATCGTGGCTAATTCAACTTGGTCAGATCCCGAATTAGTATACGAGTTCTATCAAAGTAGATCAGATCTTTAGCTCTCAGCTCATTGAGAACAGTAGTAACCGTTTGTCTTGAAGTTGCAGTAAGATTGGCAATATCATTATGGGTTAAATAATTGCGAATATAGGTTTCGCCTGCCGCTGGCTCACCAATTTCATCAGCCATTTCTTTCAGGAAGTCAACAATTCGTGTTCTGGCATCTTTATATATAATAGCTTCTAATCTCTTTTCGATTCGATCAAACCGGTGAATAACATATTTTATCATTCTTGATTTAAGACCTTCGTTTCTCTCCAACAGCGGCTCCATATCCTTGATCTTAATAGTATGCAACACAACGTCATTTACCAATGCCTGTACAAAGTCTGTTCTCTTATCCTCTCCAAACAAACCTAACAACCCAAAAAGTTCACCCGGATTTAAAATCGCTTTTACAACTTTCTTACTACCATCAGTAAAAGAGCCAAGTTTAACACGTCCTGATTTTAGGAAATAAATATTGGATGAACTATCCTGTGGCAGGTAAACATAATCATTTTTGTCAAGTTCCAGTTCCTGGATCTTTGATTTGAGATAGTCCTTTTCTGAGTCAGACAAACCCATGAAAAGATCAAATTCTTCTAAGTGCCACAATTTTGTTTCTGCTGGCATAGCCCTGATAATGTTTATGTATAACTCAAATTTAAATAAATATCAACAATAACGCTATTAAACTAAAATTCATATACCAATTATACATTATTTATATTGTCTGATAAAAGGCAAACAGCAAGTCATTTGATTGTTATATTTGTTAAATGTTGCGTTCTGTGAACATCTTTTTGATCTTACTTTTTTCCTTTTTGAATACTTCCTGTCTATCCAGTATTAAATTAAATAATATTGAATCTGATTCGAAGCCGGTTTCGCATGTAATATTTAATACACTTCTTAAAAAACATGTTTCTGTGGAAGGTAAAGTCAACTATAAAGGCTTTATCACTGATAAACAAAAATTTGATTCGTATCTGGATCTTCTCAGAGAAGGTCATCCCAATGATAAAAATTGGTCAAAAGATGAGCAATTAACCTATTGGATCAATGCTTACAATGCATTTACAATAGATCTAATATTGCAACACTATCCTGTCGAGAGTATTTTAAAAATTGGTGGATTGATCAAAATCCCTGGAATTGCCAGTGCATGGGATATAAAATTTATTGACATTGAAGGGCATACTTATGCTTTAAATGAGCTTGAGCATGAAATACTCAGAAAAGAATTCAACGAACCCAGAATACATTTTGCTATTGTTTGCGCATCTGTTTCTTGTCCGAATTTAAGAAATGAGGTATACACATCATCAAAAATAAATGAGCAATTGCATGACCAATCAATAAAGTTTGTTAATGATCTGAGTAAAAATAAAATTATGATCAATAAAGTTCAACTTTCGAAGATATTCGATTGGTTCAAAGAAGATTTTACTAAAACCGGTTCTATTATTGACTTCCTTAACCAATACTCAACAGTTAAGATCTCGACAAAGGCCAAAACCTCATTCTTAGATTACAATTGGAATTTAAACGAATAGCATACCTGCAAGCAATTCTTGATAGGATAATCAGTTAATAACTCGGTTTGTCTTTTATGCTACAATTTGTTTTCTTGATCTTGCCTAATATTGGAAATCAATAATCACAGAATGCTATAATTAAGTGGGACACGTAATTATAATTGGTAATGGAATATCAGGCATAACAGCCGCAAGAAATATTCGCAAACTTAGCGATAAGAAGATCACAGTTATCTCCTCCGAAACTACCCATTTTTTTTCCCGAACAGCCATTATGTACATATACATGGGTCACATGAAATATGAACACACCAAACCGTACGAAGATTGGTTTTGGGCTAAGAACAGAATTGACCTTATTAATGATCATGTTGAACAAATTGATCAAGCATCAAAAAAACTTAAACTAAAATCTGGAGGGCATTTAAACTATGACAAGCTAATTATAGCAACCGGATCCAAATCAACTCGATACGATTGGTCAGGACAAGAAATAAATGGTGTTCAATCGTTATATAGTTTTCATGACCTTGAATTAATGGAGCAAAACACCAAGAACATTCAAAAAGCTGTAATTGTAGGAGGAGGTTTGATAGGTATTGAAATGGCTGAAATGCTATTATCAAGGAATATTGAAGTTTGTTTTCTTATTAGAGAAAAGTGTTACTGGAATAATATACTTCCTGAAGAAGAAGCTAAGATGATATCGAAACACATGAGAGAACATGACATTGATCTTCGTGAAGAAACAGAGTTAAAAGAGATAATTGGTGAAAACCAGAAAGTTAAATCTATTATAACAAACACAGAAGAAGAAATCCAATGTCAATTTGTTGGGATAACTGTAGGTGTTCACCCCAATATAGATTTAGTAAAAGACACATCCATAGAAACCAATAAAGGTATTTTGGTAAATGAGTTTCTTCAAACATCTGATGAAAATATCTATGCCGGTGGTGATTGTGTAGAACTAAAAAATCCAAATGAAGGACGAAACAACATTGATGCAATTTGGTACACAGGCGCAAAGATGGGAGAAACAATTGCTTTTAATATTTGTGAGAAAGGAATCAAATATGATCCTGGCATTTGGTATAATTCAGCAAAGTTTTTGGATATCGAATACCAGGTATATGGGGACATAAAACCAAGAATAGCTGTAAACGAAGCTACGTTGTTTTGGCAACATGAAAGTTGGAAAAAATCAATAAGGATAAATTACGAGAATGATTCTCATAAAGTAATAGGATTTAACTTAATGGGAATCCGATATCGCCAAAGGGTTTGTGAAAAATGGATCGCAGAGCAAAGAACAATCGAGTATGTGTTGGAAAATTTAGGAGAAGCTAATTTTGATCCCGAATTTTTTGAACAACATGAGCAAGATATTTTGAAAGTCTTTAACAAGCAAAGCAATGAGCAACTTCTTCAATTAAAGAGAACAAGAGGATTATCAATTGCATGATGAATAACAATCCTTCCATAAGTATTAGTAACCCTCATCCTACAGGAAGTGTGATCCTTAAGATTGCTTCAGTAATTATCGCAATTGGTTTAATTCTATTAATTGTAGCAGCTTTTGGAGGAGGGTCTATCTACCCATTAACCTTTTTGTTAGCAAGTATTGGTGCATTATCTATAGGTTTAATACTGTATGTATACAATACTTTAGGAAATCAAATTCCCGGAATTAAGAATAACCATGTTTGGTTTAATTCAATCTCTTCAAAAGGAACTATTGGTTGGATTCTAGGTGTACTTCTAACTGGTTTTTATGTGATCCTTTAATGGAATTCACAATACTTGGAACATCTAATAAGAATGACAGACCCATTGAGTCAGCTAATAAGAGGAAACGCTGCTGATCAATGGTTCCTGTACGGGTTCTTCTATACAATTGCAATCCTTTTAATGGGGATTAAAGCAATATACAAGTACAGGCACTCCAAATATCAGATTATCAGAACTTTATCAATAATTATAACACAGACCGGATTTGGGTTTTTGATCCCAGGAATACTTCAATTATTTAACCAACCTGAATTTTACTTCTCTTATTTCTGGCCATTGAAATATGATTATTTATTTCCATCAACAATAGGTTATTTAACAGAACAACCGGGAGGAGTTGGAACTTTTATGGTTTTTTGGGGAGTCGTAATGACTTTTATAGCCACACCTACCCTCACCTATTTTTTTGGAAAAAGATGGTATTGCTCATGGGTTTGCGGATGTGGTGGATTAGCCAATACTGCCGGAGATGATTTCAGGCAGCTTTCAGACAAATCACTTAAAGCATGGAAAATTGAGAGATGGTCCGTTCATTTGGTTTTGGTATTTGTTGTACTTACCACTTCATTGTTATGGACAAATTCTTTTAGCAATGGAGCTATTTTGGGAGAATTATCACAGAA